>NZ_JASATC010000013.1:0-127398 GCF_038440135.1 Pseudomonas sp. OTU5201
CCCCCCCCCCCCCCCCCCCCCCCCCCCCCCCCCCCCCCCCCCCCCCGGGCTCCGCGCCACTTATACGCGGGTAAACTCGGTGTAGCCTTCTGCACCGCCACCAAAGTACGTTTCCATCGGTGCTTCGTACAGGGGCGCCTGCGCTTGAAACCGCTCGACGAGGTCAGGGTTGCCAATGAAGGGTTTGCCAAAGGCGATCATGTCCGCGTGACCGGAAGCGGTGGCATCAATGGCTCGCTGTCGGTCGTACCCGTTGTTGGCGATGTAGGCGCCACCGAAGGCCGCACGAAGGGCCTGCACATCAAACAAGTCGGCGCCATTGCCGCCGTGTAGCTGGCCTTCGACGACATGCAGATAGGCGAGCCCCATTTCACCAAGGCGACGAGCCAGGTAGCTATGGGTCTCCATCGGCGCGCTGTCCAGCGGCGTGTCGCCGATTGCTGTGGAGAGGGGCGATAGGCGCAGCCCCACGCGGTCGGCACCCCAGATATCGGCAACAGCTTCTACGACTTCCAATGGGAAACGGGCACGGTTCTCCAGGGAGCCACCGTAGCGGTCATCGCGGTGGTTGGTGCTGTCGCGCAGGAATTGCTCCAGCAGATAACCATTGGCCGCATGCACTTCCACACCATCGAATCCCGCCTCCTTGGCGAGGCGCGCGGCGTGACGATAGTCCTCCAGGATGCCGGCGATCTCTTCGGTCGCCAGCGCGCGCGGCATCGACGGGGGCAGGTGGCCGGCTTCGGTGAAGACGTTGCCACCGGCTTGGATTGCGGACGGTGCCACAGGTGCAGCGCCTCCCTCCTGCAGGCTGATGTGGGACATACGACCAACGTGCCAGAGTTGGACCACGATACGGCCGCCGGCGGCGTGGACGGCCTCTGTCACGGGTGCCCAGGCGGCCACGTGCGCGTCGGTGTAGATCCCGGGGGTGTATGCATAGCCTCGGCCCTGGCGGGAGATGTTGGTGGCCTCGGTGATGATCAGGCCTGCCGAGGCACGTTGTCCGTAGTAATCGATCGCCAGGGGCGTCTGAACGCCGTTCATGTCAGCGCGGGAGCGGGTCAGCGGCGCCATGGCTATCTTGTTACGGACTTCGATGGCACCGAGGCGGGTAGGGGAGAAGAGCGATTCGGAAGACATGGCGGCTCCAGTTCGAATGCAGGGATAAGGAACACGGGGTGCCGGTCGGGAAGGACCAGCAACTCGTCAACGAGGCTCAGATTGCGCGCCATGAAGTCATTCAGCCAATTTATCTGTTGAATTCCAGTTATGCCATAAGCAATATGACTGGATGCGCTACGACATGAACCTGCTACCCGTTTTCCTGACGCTGATGGAAGAGCGCAATGTCACGCGGGCGGCCGAACGCCTGGGAATGACGCAGCCAGCGCTGTCCAACGCCTTGGCGCGACTTCGGGACATGCTTCAGGACCCGCTGTTCATTCGTGAGCGATACGGGATGCAGCCCACCGAGAAGGCCGAAGCGCTGGCTCCCGGTATCGCCGCTGCCGTTTCGAGCCTGGACGAACTGGTGCTTGGCCAGCAGGGTTTCGACCCTACCAAGGCGAAGCGTCTGTTCACCTTGGCACCCAACAGCTACGTCGAGTTCGTGCTATTGCCGGGCATCGTCGCGCGTCTGCGCGAACGGGCGCCAGGCATCCGGCTGCGGATGGTGCCGTATGGCGCCGACCTGGCAGAGACCGGGGTCATCTCCGGAACAACGGCGATGGTGTTGGGGCGCATCACTGACCCGCCCGACAATCTGGTCGTGCAACCCCTGATGGAAGACGGCCTGGCCTGCGTGGTTCGCGCCGACCATCCACGTATCAGCAAACGGATATCCAGACAGCAGTACGAACAGCTTCGGCACGTCACCGTACTTCCTCCGGGGCGCTTGCGAGCAGGCCTGTTTCAGACGCTCCAGCGGCAGGGACTGCAGCGAGAGGTGGCTGTCTCGGTTACGCACTTCCTGGCCATCCCGGAACTCATAGCCGCGACGGATTATTGCGCGACCCTGCCCAAGCTGATCTGCCAGCATTTGGCCCGCGACCCACGGTTGAAAGTGCTGGCTGCGCCTGTCGACCTGGGCACATTTCCGGTGGAGATGGCGTGGCACGTTCGCTACCGCCATGACCCCGCGCATCAGTGGCTGCGTGACCTCGTTGGTGAGGTCGCACGCGAAGCCGTGTTCAATCAGTCGTAATCCACCCGCAACAGGGCCTGCTGCGCAAAAGCGTCAGTCAGATCGTCTTTCAAGCTGCAGGTCCTGCCCGCGTTGTGAAGCGCAAGCCAGTAGCCCCGGGCACCGGCTTTACGAGGCTTCACAACGATTTACTCGCGGCGTTCCGACCTCGAGCCATAGAGTCGAATCACGAAGGCAGACAGTTCTTTCGTTACTTCCCGATGCTGGATACCCCGCGTGCACCTATCCGGCAGGTGTTTGCCACCGGTTGAGCACGCATCGGAGAACCACAAACGCAAGACGAGAGGTGAATGACATGAGACTGAAAGACAAAGTCGTTCTGGTCACTGGCGCGTCCGGAGGCATCGGGTCTTCGGTGTCGGAGCTGTTTGCCAGGGAGGGGGCCATCGTGGTGGCGACCGACATTGCGACACCCCCATCACCGTACCCGGCAGGCATCGAATCCATGCACCTCGACGTGACCAGCGAGAGCGAATGGAAGAGCGTCGTCAGCGAGATCGTCAAGAAGCACGACCGCATCGACGTGCTGGTCAATAACGCAGGCATCATTGCCTACGAGCCCTTGCACGAACTGCAAATGAAGGAATGGCTGCAGATGATTGCCGTCGATCAGACGGGCGTCTTCCTCGGCATGCGGGAGGTCATTCCGGTGATGCGCAAGCAGAGGAGGGGATCGATAATCAACATTTCATCCATCTGGGGCAGCGCCGCGGTTGCTGGCGCGCACTCGTATCATGCGGCCAAGGGCGCCGTTCGCAATATGTCGAAGAACGCGGCAATGACGTACGTCGCCGACGGAATCCGCGTCAACTCGGTGCATCCAGGCTTCATCCACACAGCACTCACCGACGCACAGGCGCCTGAGCTCAATGAGGTGGTGATCGCATCCACGCCAATGAAGCGAGGGGGACAACCGATCGAGGTCGCCTACGGCTGTCTGTTCCTGGCATCCGATGAATCGAGCTACGTCACGGGGACGGAGCTGGTCATCGATGGCGGCTACTTGGCCCAATAGCGGCTCGACTTCCTGGGCCTTGCCAACACTGGCCGGCTCTGTGCCAGAGCTGGCCTACGCAGCGGGTCCTCACCCATTTGCAGCAGCCAATCGGCGATCTGAACACTACTTCGGAGGTCCTGACATGCCCATCCCCCCTATGGTCCAGGAGCGGATCGACGCCTGGAATGCCGCGACTATCGATTTTGGCCCCCTCATGCGCGGGGAACCCGGATCCTGGGCCAACGCCCGGGCGCAATATCTGACGGCGCTTACCGTCCATCCCACGCCCGACGGGGTGACCGTGGACGAGATTCAGATGGGACGCGTGCCGGCCACCCTGGTTACTCCCGAGAACATCGAGGACGGCAGGGTAATGCTCTACATTCACGGTGGCGGGTATGTGGCAGGAAGCCCTGCGGGCTATCACGGAATCGCGGGGAACTACGCAAAGCTGCTAAAGGCGAGGGTCTACATGCCTGACTATCGCCTGGCACCGGAGCATCCTTTCCCGGCAGCCATCGATGACACGCTGGCCTCATACCAATGGCTTCTGGATCAAGGCATTCCCGCTCGCTCGATAGTGTTCTCGGGCGATTCCGCCGGCGGTTCTATGGTGGTGACGGTGATGGTCGCCGCGCGAGCTGCAGGCCTGCCGCTTCCTGCTGCCGGCGTGGCGCTTTCGCCTTGGGCCAACCTTGAGCACGCGGGTTCGTCAATGATGACCCGCGATGGCATCGATCCTACCGTTAACCTGGTGGGTCTGAACCTGATGGCCAGTACGTTCTTGCAGGGCGCCTTGCGCAATGACCCTGGCGCATCTCCGATATTTGCGGATGTTCGGGGGTTGCCCCCGATCGCGATTCATATCGGCGAAAGCGAGGTGATGCTCAGTGATGCGATGCGGCTTGCCACGCACCTGGCCGAGAATCGTGTGCGCGTGACCCTGGAGGTCTGGCCACGCATGTTCCATGTCTGGCACTTATTCGCCGCGATTTTGCCCGAGGGGCGACGCGCGCTGGAGCATGCAGCAGCATTCCTTGAAGACGCCTGGAGACCATGAATTGAACAGAATCTTGGATTGTGCGTAGTGGATGCCTGGAAAATTGACACGGTTTTCTAAAAGATGGACTTCTCTAAGTTTATGAAAATAAAAGAAAAAATTTTTGAAAGCGGGAATCTATCAGCGATGGATCAGAGATATTCCCGCTTTTGAAAAACGAAACGTTGCTCCTAGCAGTCCCAGACTGGGACTACTCTGCAGAGCCAGTTCCAGTCTGGGACTGCTAGTCCCAATATTCTTATTAGTGATAGGCAGATTAACCATCGCCTAAATCGCGCCTTAAATTCCACGCTACTTCTACTCATTGCATTGGTCTGATTACAGCCCTCGCGGTTGATCCTTTTTCTCGCAAAGAGAGATAGGTACTTAGCATTCTACCTAAAGAAATACTCTCTTCTTACGCTAATGAGCAGCCGTCTTATGCGGTCAAATACCCATGGCTTTATGTGCAAGATGCATCGACCTTGACTGTCTGCAAAATATGGGCTCTAAAGTATGCGGGGGATCCTGAGTTAATCGCTGATTGTGTTGTGCACAACGCGTCGCTCTTCTGGCGCAGCAGTGTGTTTGACTGTATTTACTTGGATGGGCTTCATGTCATGAGTAGCGTGGAGATAAAAAAAGGGCTTGTGGTGGTGGCAAAAGGGGCAGTCTGTAAGATTGCGAAAATTATCTCTGGAGAGAAGATTTCAGTCGTAAGTCAGAAAGAAAATAAGAGATTTATCGTTTCCCTTGACGAGATAGAGTTTTTGCCCGCTGTCAGTGATGACGGAATTGCATTGATATCTCCGGAGCTTGATGAGCTGGTTAGTAGTGTGTCCGACGAAGAAATCGCTTTGGCAGAGAAACGTTTCAATGTCATTGGACGATACTTGTCTGGAGATATGGGGCTAGATGAGGCGCTCACTAGTCTGGAGATGTCTAAATCAAACTTCTACAGAATGAAGGGGCGCTACAGCGAGGAGGTCGGAATCTACTCGCTCTTAAGATATCCGAGAGGGGCTTCAAAGAACACGTTGAAACTGGTCGAGGTGGTTGAAAAGTATATTGAGCAAAGTATTAATGAGGAATATAAGGGGAATGCGGCCTCAATTTCTGTTGTTTGGAGATCCGTTGAGTCGAAGTGTATAAGGGGCGGCCTTCCTATCCCCTCTATAACTGCGGTTAGGAAAAGAATCAAAATGCGGGACGAGAGGGAGTTGTATAAGAAGAAGCACGGTGCTGATGCAGCAAGCCAAAAGCATGACGCTAGACCAGGGAAGAAAATAGTTTCTCGGCCGTTCGAATGGGTGCAGATGGATCACACGCTCGTGGATATTATCCTGGTTGATAACGATCGAAGGAGACCATTAGGGAGGCCATGGCTAACAGTGCTCATCGATCTATATACTCGGGTTATTCTTGGCTACTATCTTAGTTTGCATGCACCATCCACAGTTTCTGTTGCGTGCGCTATTTCTCATGCTGCACTCCCTAAGTTTTCATTCCTGAATCAATTGGGTGTTGATCCTGAAAGGTACCCGTTTTATGGGGTGCCTAAAGTAATCCACATGGATAACGCAAAGGAGTTTAGGAGTGTAAAATTCGAAAGCGCATGTAGTCGGAATAAGATAAAGCCGGAGTGGAGGCCCCGTGGAAGGAAACATTATGGCGGGCACGTGGAGAGCCTTATTGGCACATTTATGACCGATAAAGTGCATTTCTTGCCAGGGACAACATACTCAAACGTTGTAAAGCGTCGGGGTCATGATAGCGATAAAACTTCGGCCTTGACATTTAAAGAGTTTACAAAGTGGTTTGTTAAAGAGGTCTGCATTTATCATGGTCGAAAGCATTCGGGACTTGGTTGTTCGCCGGCCACCAAGTGGGGTGAGTACTTTAACATGGGGGACGGAGTTCCAGTCCATCCACCCATAGTTGCAAATCCATTCAAGTTTAAGCTTGATTTTATGCCTGAGCTGAACAGGCGAATTAGGCGTGAGGGAATAGAGTTCAATAAGTGCTTTTACTGGGATTCGGCCTTGAGGGCGCACGTAGGGAAGACCGGAATCATGATTAAATATGACCCCTTCTCTCTGAAGACAATATGGGCGTACCTCGACGGGGAATATCTCCCTGTCAATTTCTCTGATGCAACAAAGGCAGACTTTAGTCTTGAAGAGTATCGCGCACGAAAGAAACAGAGCCGAAGTGCGGCAAAGACACCACCTGGAGGGCTGGAGGATCATTCCTTGGCTGATTTTGTGGAGGATAATAAGCAACTTGTAAAGAGTAGTCAGCGCGAGACAAGAAGGGCTCGAAAAGCTGAAGCCGCGCGCTCTGAATATCTCTCATCTCAGCGTGAAGAGTCGAGCGGACCTAGCGTGCGTAGTGATGAGGCAGATAGGGAAGAGCGGCCTAACTATTCGCAAAGGGCGACGCCATTCAAGGGTAAGAGCTATGATTGATGGTCAGCATTTAAATTCTAGTCGCAGAATGCTTCTGAGTTTCAGTGATGATCGTCGCATAAGTGAGATTCAGAACGATAAAGCCTGGATTGATTACCCGCGGTCCGAAGAAGTTTTTAGGATGGTAGATAATATATTGGCTGTGCCCGATAGAAATCAGGCTCCTTGTCTATTGGTGTATGGGGAGGGCGGCACTGGAAAATCAAGCATTGTTAGAAAGCTACAGTCCTTTAAGCGGTTCAGCGACAAGTTGGTATTTGTTGATTTGACGGTAAAGCCGGATGGCCTCAAATTTCCCGAATTGATTGCTCGCGCACTAGGCGTGCCGAGTGGGCTCATAAAATATTCTCGCGCGCAGCCCGATGGTTTGCCTGCTGAATTGCTAAATATAATAAAGCTTAGAAAGATTAAAGGCATAGTGCTTGATGAATTGCATGACGCATTTTTAGTTCCTCGCAATGAGCAGCATCGAAATCTGTCGCTGACTAAGGGGCTCTCGAATGCGCCGTACGGTCTTTCTGTGCTTGGCTTTGGGGTAGCATCGGCCCACGCTTCGCTCAAGAGCGACAACCAATTATACCGACGATTTAATATGATTGAACTTTGTGATTGGTCGGATAGCGATGATTTTCGATCTTTTCTTCTTGGTATCGAAGGACACATTCCGCTGAGAAAACCTTCTTTCTTAGACTCAGAGGAAATCACAGGTTTTTTGCTGGAAAGAACTGGAGGCAGGATGGATTCCATTATTGGAATGATTCGTGCCGCAGCTTGTTACGCGATAAAGAGTGGAGAGGAAAAAATTTCGATAAATTTGCTGCGCAAAGCTTACTCAAGTCCTTGGGGGTATTAAGCGCCGCGAGGGTTTCATGAAAATATCCGGTTTGCCTACAATTAGATATGATGAGTGTTTAATGTCGTGGTTGGTTCGCTCCGCCAGTTCGATTGGCGAAGAGAGCGTGTTGGAATATGCTAATTCTCTGGAAGATCCTGATTTTGATCTCACGAATAAAAATGTGGTTGGCTTTCTATCTGGACTTGGAGTGGGGGAGGAAATTGCCAGAGGCTGCTTTGGGGCGCGGACAACTTGGTTGCTCCCTTGGGAAAATCGCGCTGCATACTGTTTGCTGTGTCTCCAAGAGGATATTTCCGCTGGTGGCTCTCCTTATTGGAGAAAAACTTGGTGCTATCTGCATTGTCCAGTCTGTGTAAAGCATCGGCAGCTATTGGTGGTCGCTGACCCTCTTAGTATCGGTTTACAGAAATCCTGGGTAGTTTTTATTGAGGAGTGCAATGGGCGGTACAATCGAAGTACTAAGTGCAGAGTTCCGTGGAAGCAGCCATCAGCCCCCGATGGAGTAACAATGTTGGCCTTAAGGGTTCAGGAGTTTCTGACTAGGGCGCATATATCGAATTTCGTCCGATTACCAGGCATTGATGTTGCGGTTAGCGGGGAAGCCGTCTTGGCAGTAACTCGTCTGCTGCTTGAAAGTTTTTTATTTCCGCGCCTACGTCGCTCACTCGGTAATGGTGTAGCTAGAGCAATGCAAACGGGATTTCCGCGGACTAGCGGCATAGCGTCTATAGAGCAGGCTAGGCAGCTAGGCTGTTCTGACGGCCATGTGTATTCGCGTATGACGGCGCTTATTCTGGTGGGTTGTGTATTTAAGCTATTTCCCGCTGCGCGATTCAATGATGTTAGAAATTCTCTTGGCCTGACTGCCGATGTTTGTAGTGGCGAGGCTTACGATATAGGCCGGAACGGCATGAGGCTGTCATCAGTGACAGAGCATATAATGATAATGGAGTTTCTCAATGGGTTGCCAGAGGGCTTGAAGGTGTGTTTGGGGGAGTTTATTGAAGGCCTCAAGAACAGCAGGGCGGTGGCAGTCCTGAGTTGAACGGTTCTTACCGCGCCAGACCAAGGAAGTATTGGAGTGGAACATACAGTCTCTTGACGACGCTGCGCTTTAAACTTTCCCAGTGAGTTGTGCTGGGAACGAGTGCTGTCGATCGATGGCGATAAGGGATGTGGTGTTTTTACCACTGCAGTAATCCGCCCCACCTGCTCCGGGTACTGTCTGATTTGCTTTATTGGCATCCATACGAGAGCGACCAAGAAGTTTCAGTTGCGTGAGGGCCTCAACCAATCGTTCCTGGGGGCTCTGTACCTGCTGGTTCTGGGAGCACCAGGCTTCGCCCAGGCGCGTTCGCATGCCGCGGCTTACCGCGTCAGCCCGCCCAGATGATTCGAGTAGTAGCGGCGGGGGTGGAGGGGAGGTGGGATCAGATCCCGGAGGCCAGAGTCACCCGAAAAACAGCAGGTAATTGAGCACCAGTAGAGCTGGTCAACAAGTCTCTGAGGTGACGACGGCTTTTCATGGGCGATCTGGGGCTAAGCGCATAGGGTTGGGATTCGAATAAACATCGGATGGCGGAGGGCAGAGCGGGCACGCGCTAAGACTCTGCGTCGCGCCACGCGAAGGCGAATGCCGGCCCATGTTGGTCCCACGCCTCGCCTGAATGGTGCCTACACTCCCTCTTGGTGCAGTTCCCTTCTCGGAAATTAATGTCACTACGATCAATGATCGCGCAATAAAATATCGTACAGCAACTGGATATTGGCTGATTATTTTGAGCTGCATGAATTATGGGTAATTATGCGAAAATTCATAATTTCCAACGCAGGAGGATGAGCACATTGCCGTTAGCATGCCTGCCCTTGTTTACCGCGACGTATGCGCATGTGACATGCGCGCGGATTGACGGTGCAGCTACCGTCCAATACCCTAAGTTCAAGACCATAACCCCACGCCTCGGACGGGATTCACCCCGAACTGCGCACCAGGGGGTTTGTTGTTTACGGGGGGCTCAGATTGCTCCCTTCTGCCAGACTTTCTGGTGCGCCCAGTACACGCTCCCAATTGCGGACGCTAAGGTCCCGGCAGGCCTGCTCCGCCCCGCCAAAGCAGTGCTTCGACACCATGGCCATAGCGGTGTCGGTTTGGTAACTGATTGGTTGCCCATGCTCGCCCAGCAGCACGCCCCCACTGGCCCGCAATAGCGCGTGGCCGGCCGCCACGTCATGGGCTGACACCGGGTACAACGACACCGCGCATACCGCATCGCCGGCAGCGACCCGTGCTAGGCGATATGCGATGCTTGGCATGCCATGAAATCGAGCGGGTGCGCAGAGTTCGGCATTCAACTGCGGCTTGGTCGCTGCAGCAGCACTGACCATGACGGTTGTCTGCGTGTCCAGGCGTTGCTGACGCAAATCGACCGAGACGGGATCGCCGTTCCGCAAGAGGTACCCCATCCCTTCAGTCCAGGCGATGCAATCGGCGCCACGGTCCTCGGTGACTGGCGCATATACGATACCGAGCACTGGAAGTGCATCGCGCAACAGGCCAACCGAGATTGCCGAGCCTTTCCGGCCTTTCAGGAAATCGCTGGTCCCGTCGTTGGGATCGACCACCCAGCACCACCGGTGTCCAGTGAGGGTATGCCCGGTTTCTTCGCCCCAGTAGTCGCAATCCAGCAAATCCAGCAGTGCCTTGCGCAGGCGCTGCTCAATCTCCATGTCTACAGCAGCCTTGTCATCCTGACCGCGCGGACCGTGAGGGCGGAGCCATTCTTCGACCAAGAGTTGCCCCGCCAGAAGTACCTGGCTCATAGCCTGGCGGAGTAGGGCGGGAAGGTTGAGTTGGCGTGTCATCAGCACCTCTGTACAGAGCCGAGTTTAGCTCAGCGGGGAGCAGCATTCTCTGGAGGATGACCTAAGATCTTCAGCTGCGTGAGGGCTTCGACCAGGCGTTCTTGGAGGCTCTGTACCTGCTGGTCGTGAGCGTCCTTGGCTTCCCTCAGGCGAGCGACTTCACCTTGCAGCGTATCGCAGCGCTCCCGCAAAGCACCGTTCTCCTGCTCGACCTGTGTGCGGGACTGCATCTCACTGGCCAGAGTCTGTTGGCGCTGCTCCAGTTGCCGCTGCAACGAGTGCAGGTCTTTCTGTTGCTGACGACCTTCCGCCAGCAGGCGGGCGTTGTCGCGGTTCAGCTGGGTTAGTTCGTCCTGCTTGATCATCAGCGTTTGTTGCAGCTGACGCAGTTCCAATTGCAGCTGCTGCACCTGTGTCTCGTGACGGCGCTGGTCTTGCTCACGCTGCTCTTTAGCGGCTTGACGGTAGTGCTCCAAAGCATCGCGCGCATGCTGATGCTTCTCCTCCAGCGAACGAATTTGTCCGTCACGATCCTGTAGTCGTGTTTCCAGGTCGCGGTTGGCCTGGAGAAAGCGAGCGTTCTCGACCTCGGCCTGCTGGCGGACCTGTCGCTCCTGCTGAAGTGCCTGCTGCGCAACCTGCAACTGCTCGGTGAGGCCTGCGCATTGGGCTTCGGACTGGTGGCAACGCTCCTCTGTTTGGCTGAGACGATCTTGGTATCCACGACGCTCGCTGGCCAACTGTTCGCGTTCGACGGCCATCGCCGCCTGTGCTTCTTCCTGCAACTGCTCTGCCAGATGCGCCACCAAATTGGCCAACTGACCACTGAGCGGTATGGGGGTAGGGCTGCGTCCCTGATCAGCAGCCTCCAGTTCCTTCAGATAACGGTGAATGGTGGTCTTCGAACCGGTATTCCCCAGCTCAATCCGCACCGCATCGATGCTCGGGTGTTCGCCACGGGCGAGGAGGGCAGTGCGGGCTTTTTGCACCACCGCCTTGTTAATACCACCACGCGCCATGTCGATCTCCTACGATTTCGTACCGATATACATACCATGTATTTACATTCTATTTTCTGTACATGTTTCTCGCTAGATGACATCTAGCGTAAGATTGGATAATCACGAATTATCCAAGGTGAGAGCGCTTTTTGGCCGGTTCTTGCGCAAAAGGCGGTACAATGGGGGGAGCGATGCAGCACGACATCGAGCGCTACCTGCAGGCGGGCACCCGGGCCAATACCCGGCGCAGCTACCAGCAGGCGATCGAGCACTTCGAGGTGAGCTGGGGCGGCTTCTTGCCGGCCACCAGCGATGCCATCGTGCGCTACCTGGTCGACCACGCCGGCACCCTGGCGAGAAGTACGCTGAAGCTACGTTTGGCTGCTTTGGCGCAGTGGCACGTCAGCCAGGGCTTTCCCGACCCGACCAAGACGCCGCTGGTGCGCCAGGTGCTGAAGGGCATCCGCACCCTGCACCCGAAACCGGAGAAGCAGGCCGAGCCGTTGCAGTTGCGCGAGTTGGAGCAGTGCGTGGTCTGGCTGGAGTGCACCGGGGCGGTGGCGCGGGCGGAGGGCGACTTACCGAAGCTGCTGCGTTGCTGGCGGGATCGCGCGCTGCTGCTGATCGGCTTCTGGCGCGCCTTTCGCAGCGATGAACTGTGCCGCCTGCAGGTGGAGCACATCCAGGTGCGATCGGGGGAGGGCATGCAGCTGTTCCTCCCGTGGAGCAAGGGTGACCGCGACAACCAGGGTCAGACCTACCCGGCGCCGGCCCTAACCCGACTCTGTCCGGTGCAGGCTTACAGCGACTGGATCAGTGTCGCCGGCATCGCCCGTGGGCCAGTATTCCGCGGCATTGACCGCTGGGGTCACCTGAGCGAGCAGGGCCTGCATCCGCACAGTGTGATCCCGCTGCTGCGCGCGGTGCTGAAAGAAGCGGGCTTGCCCGCCACGCTGTATAGCAGCCACTCCCTGCGCCGTGGCTTTGCCACCTGGGCCACGCGCAGTGGTTGGGACCAGAAGGCGCTGATGAACTATGTCGGTTGGCGCGATGCCAAATCGGCGTTGCGCTATGTCGACAGTACGGGGATTTTTCCTGGGCAGTTACGGTCGCTTTCGCCGAGTTTGCAGGCCGAAGACATTCCGAGCCTGCCTAGTCCAGGTGCTCGGTTAGGTAATTGACCAGTCTGAGCGGCTCGCTGCTGTCGACGATGGCGTACATCAGGTCTCGCTTGCTGCGCGGAAGCAATTTGGCGCAGCGCTTGGCCGTGGTCTTGATCGCGGAGTTACTGCCGTGGATGCGCGCGGCGAGGAAGAGGGCGAGGGTAGCGTCCTGAAGGTTCACAGTCACGTGCTCATGCGATCTGCGGGAAATATGCATCTAGCCATTATGCTGCTCAATGGCATTGGCGCGATAGATTCACTTCAACACTGAGCGGATAGTTCCTTCCCAGGGCCGCCTATCAACGGGAGAAATTTTCCAGGGCTGAACGCTCACGACTATTAGCTTCAGCTGAAGCGACTAGTTCATTTGAGACTGTTACCCCATCGCGCACGAAGTTTCCCTTTCGCATCTTGCTCCACCTCATCGACCTCCCTCTGGCGGCGTTGCTCTCCGGTTCGGGCCTGGGCATCCGAGCGGCGGTCGCGCTCCAGGAGCACCAGTCGACATTCAACCAGTGGTTTGTCCCGACGGCCTGGAACACCAAGTAG
Source organism: Pseudomonas sp. OTU5201 (assembly GCF_038440135.1). Taxonomy (NCBI): domain Bacteria; kingdom Pseudomonadati; phylum Pseudomonadota; class Gammaproteobacteria; order Pseudomonadales; family Pseudomonadaceae; genus Pseudomonas; species Pseudomonas sp. OTU5201. Next base: position 13,142 of record NZ_JASATC010000013.1, read on the forward strand.
GTGGCGATCCATAAGTGCGCCGAGATTCATCTACGCCGGCCGTACCAGACCCGTTACATTTTTGCCTGCTGGTGCCTAACCACTCGAGACCACCTGGCATTCATCTCCATACAGATTGGCCATAAGGACTTCACCGTGCTGGTGAAGGTGTATGCCAAATGGATGGATGACGAGAGGCCTCATGCAATCATTTTCATTTGGAACAACCTGCTTAGAGGCCGGTAGAAGCAATCATCACGGAAGGAACTTCCAGTAATCGCCTGCGTCGGTTGAGTATTTTTTCAGTCTGAACCTGTCCGACGCCCTTTTTCCGTCCCCAAAGAGCACGTACATATCGGCTATCAAAGAGTCGGAGTCGCCATAATATGAATGCCCCAGGAAACCCGTCTTTATCAAGCTGGCATCAATAGTTTCAATTCCCGGCAAAACTAAAACTTCGGTTGAGTCACCTATCCGGGAATAGTCATGGAATTCCTTCGACGCGATTAGCGCACGATCCTTGGAGGATGCATAGAGAGTGACAGGCCGTTGTCCAGCGGCAATCGCTGGAGCGATCTTGTCGGTAAAAACTCCGGTATCGATGTCCGGCGCCGCCAAAACAATCTCTCTGAGCTTTGATTTCAAATCGGGATGTTGTTCGTACAGCCGGACGATCGAGGTGGTCACTGCTCGATTCCCCATGCTATGAGCGATGAGATACATCTTCTTCACGTCAGGGCGTTTCAGGTAATCCACCAAAAACCGGTACAGCCCTAACTCAGCCCACTCGACCGTCGCTTCATCCGCTGGGTAGGCCTCAAACGCATCTTTTGAGGGCCAGCTGAAGAACGCCGGCACACCCTTGAATTTCAGATCATAGGCCATCTGCGCAGTGCGCTTCGCCGCATCCTCGAAACCCACGTTGTAACCATGCACATAGATGAACGTTGCGCCATCCTCTTGCAAATAACTATACAAGTAATCGTCAAATTGCTGCTTAGTGAATGCCCGCCCATCTCTAAGGGTAATATGCTTTTCTTCATCCTCCCTGAACTCGAAACTTAACCAGGACGGCGATTCAATCACCCCAATTCTATGATCAGGGGGAATACTGACGTCGCAATACCCGTATGACAGCGTCGCCCTCTCCGCCCCAAACATGCCGGCGCAAGTAAAGCGTTCCTGAATGAGGTTTCGGTTTGTAGCGAACATCACGCGAACTAAGGCTTTGGCCGAGTCCGGCGGTGACATCGGTTCTGGAGGAGGACTTGTGTCACCCTGGAAGCTCTCACAGCCGGAAACCAACAACTGAAACAGAATGATTAACGGAACAAATCCTTTCATAGAAATATTCATGGGTCCCTCCGAGCAATGCTGATGGGGCATCCGATGACTTCACTGGCACAAGGCAGACGCGAAGCAAAGGTGGCAACGAAAACAGGTGAATGATGTCCATTTGCGATCATAGCCTACAGCAGCAAATCGGGCAGCTTCGGTGTGGCCAGAGGGACGCCGGCCAAAGCATGGTAGAGTCGAAAAACTTCACTCTCCCCGCAGCAATGGCCATCAGGTTATTCACCGATTTTCCCCAATGCTGCTCCTAAAGATTACAGAAATTGCGCTAACCATCTGATAGGGAAGGACATTTCTACCAGTAGATGCAGCGCCGACCAACGTCGGCTAATGCAATCCGTAAATGTACGTCTCTAAACGCCGGCATGTATGGGGGGCGAGATTCAACCAATTTCTCCGCAGAATATCTCTCGATTCCCATCCGCCGGTCCGGTACGAAGCACAATGGAGTAATCCCCAGAGCGCAATGTGCTAAGGGGGACGTTTGCCCTTCTCGAAAGCGTCCAGCCACGCTTGCTGTTGTCCTTTTCCGTCAATACCCGCTGATTCATCTCAAAGGCAGGATCTGTACTTTGCCTCGTCGCACAGGTGCCCGCGTAGATATAGGAATAGATGTGGACCGGTCGCGTCGTTTCGCTGGGTACCCCACTGATGAAGATTGACATTGAAGTCTCTTCTCCATCGGCGGCGAGGGTGGCTTGGCCAATCTGGCCGGCATTGTGCTGACTAGCAACAAGGGGGATGTTGACGACTTGGCGGTCTGCTACTGATGTACAGCTGACCAAGCCTGCAGCAAGTGTGAGGACTGCAAGATGCTGTTTGCGTTTCATGGTTTGCCTCCGACTAGATGAGGCTCTCAACACGGGAATCAGTGCCCGATCGTGGCGGCTTATGCGGATGCGAAGCACCATTCATTAGTAAATGCCCAATTCCCTTTCTTGTCTTGGCACCCAGATACCGCCGATCGCTCAATCCATCACGGGCGCAGGCTGAGCGCTTCTGCCAGGTGCACGCAGCAGCAGCGTCATCGGCACCGCTATCAGAGTGATGAACATCATCAGGCGGAAGTCCTGCAGGTACGCCAAGGTTGAAGCCTGACGTGTTACCTCGCGGTCGAGTTTCATCAGTCCTTCCGGCGTACCGAGGTGGTAGACGCCCGCTTGAACAGCTTGCTGCAGTGACTGGTTGAACGGCGTCAGGTAACTGGTGAAGACCTCATGGTTGAACTGGGTTCGATGCCCGAGGTAGGTAATGACGATCGAAATGCCGATCCCGCTGCCCACGTTGCGCATCAGGCTGAACAGCGCCGTACCGTCATTGCGAAACCGTGGGGCGAGGGTCGAGAAGCTGATGGTGGTCAACGGCGTGAATATGAGCCCCAGGCCAAAGCCCTGGGTAATGCCGGTGCGAATGATATCGCCGGTGGATGAGTCGGTTGTGAACAGTGTCATTTCCCAGAGTGACAGGCTCGTGAGCAGCAGGCCCGCGGCAATCAGGGGGCGCGGATCAACCTTATTGATCATTCGACCCACCAGCATCATCGCCACCATTGTTCCCAGCCCCCGCGGGGCCAGGACATAGCCGACGTCCAAGACCGGATAGCCCATAAGGTTCTGCATGAAAGGTGGTAGCAAAGCCATCGTGGCGAGCAGGACAATGCCTACCAGGAAGATGAACAGCAGTCCCACACAGAAATTCCGATCCGTGAAGATCGCCGGGTTGATGAAAGGCTGATGGTGCGTCCAGGTGTGGACAGCGAACAGGTAGAGGCAAAGTGCGGCCAGGAAGGCTTCGATGAGAATTTCCGGGCTGGAGAACCAGTCGAGAGACTCCCCTCTGTCCAGCATGATCTGGAAGGCGCCGATGGCGATCGCGAGCAACGAGAAGCCAAGTACGTCGAATTTTCGGGTTGGATCTGGCGTTGTTTCTTTCACCGAGGCAGCCAGCCCCAGCCAAGCCAGTACGCCGAAGGGTAGGTTGATATAAAAGACCCATCGCCAGGAGTAGTACTCAGTCAACCAGCCGCCGAGCGTAGGTCCCAGGATAGGGCCGACCATCACGCCGATACCCCAGATGGCCATCGCGGAACCATGTTTCTCCTTGGGGTACGTATCCAGCAGCAAGGATTGAGACAACGGCACCAGGCTGGCGCCGAAGATTCCCTGGAGGACGCGAAAGAGGACTATCTGCTCCAGAGTTTGCGCCGCGCCACACAGCATCGATGTCAGGGTGAATCCGACAATGGACCAGTTGAGAACACGCTTGCGTCCGAAGCGGGAGGCCAGGAATCCGGTAAGCGGCGTGAATATGGCAGCAGCCACCACGTAGGACGTCAGAACCCAGTTGATCTGTTCCTGGGTTGTTCCCATGCTGCCTTGCACATGCGGCAGGGCGACGTTGGCGATGGTCGTGTCCAGCGCCTGCATGATGGTGGCTAGCATCACGGATAGGGTGATCACTCCACGGCGCGCATCATTCTGCTGGAGCTTGCGTGAATGCATCGTGCAGATTCCGCTTATCAGAACAGGTTGGACAGGCTGCGGCGGTGTGCCGTGTCGATCTCGACGATCGCGCTGAGTCCAGCTCTCAGTTGGGGAACGCTTTCACGCGACTCCAAGCGAATGCGGACGGGGACTCTCTGGCTCACCTTGACCCAATTACCCGTTGCGTTCTGTGCCGGTAGGACAGAGAACTCCGATCCTGTTGCCGGGCTGAGGCTTTCCACGATCCCGGACCAATTCTCGTTCGGGTAAATGTCGAAGCGCACGCCAACTCTTTGGCCAGGGCGAACGTGGGTGAGATCTTTCTCGGGGAAATTGGCCTCGATCCACAGATCGCTATCGGCAACCAGCGTCATTGCGGTGCTGCCAGCCATGACGTACTGCCCGGGTTTGGGCAGGTTGCTGACGCGGCCAGGGAGGAGGGCACGAACCTCCACGCGAGCCAGATCCAGTCGAGCCTGCTCGAGTTCGGCCAATGCGGCGAGGTAGCTTGGATGGTCTTCTGTTGGGCTGTTCACGTCGCCACCCAAGGACTCGGCAATGCGGGTAAGGTCATGCACCTTTGCCGCTTGTTCCTGTTCAGCGATCTGCTTGAGCTGTCTGGCCTCATCGAGTTTGGCAACTGACAGAAAACCTCTTGCTGCGAGGTTCTCCTGGCGCTTCCAGTCCTTGGCAGAAAACTCGGTGCGAGTCCGCGCCAAATCCAGCTCTGCTTTCTTTTCGTGGTAGCTGGCCTTGAGCGAAGCGATGTCGGTACGCACCTGGGCCAGCCGTGCGTCGGCTTTGGCAACCGCGATCCGGAAGCTGGCTGGATCGATGCGGAACAGGAGTTGTCCCGCCTGCACGTCCTGGTTTTCCTTCGCCGCAACCTCAAGCACGATGCCCGAAACGTCCGAACTCACGGGCACTTTGTCGGCCTTCACGTAAGCATTGTCAGTTTCTACATAGCGACCGCCATGCAGGTACAGGGCTAGTGAAGCAGCGATTGCACAGCACGGAACCACGACCATCAGCATGAAGCGGCCGCTTCGCTTTGGCCTGTTAGAAGTATGGATTTCGCTAGTCATCGGCCGACTCAAGAAGTGAGATTGGTACGCATGTGTTGTAAGGCAGAAGTCAGCGCGCGGGCTTCGTCCTCTGAGAGGTTGCGAAGCGCTTCTTGCCGTGTTTGTTCAGCCACATGAGCGATGGTCGCCAGCTCAGTGTTGGCATTGGGACGCAGATAAAGTTGATGGGCTCGTCTGTCGAATGGATCGCGTCGCCGCTCAACCAGGTCAGATTGCTCCAACTGATCGATGAGCCTGGCCAGCGTGATCGGCTTGATTTCCAGCATGTCCGCGAGCTCGACTTGGCGACAGCCCTGGTGTTTTGCCACATACAGAAGCGCCCGTGCTTGGCTAAGGGTCAGACTTTTGCCTTGCAGATGGCGTTCGAAAGAACGCCGTATCAACTTGGCAACGTCAGCGATCAAGAAGCCCAGGCTGCTTAGATCGGGGTTCATGGCGTGTATTCCTCATAATGAGCACTGCGTACTAATTGCATGTAATTCTGCCCTCCCAGACTCAATCGGCCGTAGGGTTGTGACGATAGTGGCGTGGGACTAGTGAGCCGCGCTTGGGGGGTAGGTGTGTAGTTTCGTTGGTGGATCAGGGATGGCCGCTGTAGTAGCCCACCGCAATGATGTAGTGGCCATTGCGCTTCATTAGCGTGTGCTTCAGTTCTTTGGCGCCGGTCACCGGGTTGCGCCATTCATAGCTGGTTTCACCTTGGTTCCGACCTTTCATTGCGCTCAGGATGCGCGGTCCTATCAGCTCGCCATTGGCACCACGCAGGATGCTGACGTCATCCCCGACGAGTCGATGGTCCATTCCGTGTGCCGCGAAGGTTTGGTTCGTCTCATCGATCACGAACACATAGAGGTCGTCGCGATTGAAGAAGGCGTCCAGTCGATTGATTTTTTCGAGGGTTGCCGGCGTGTCCTGGCTCAGGGCACTGACGGCATCATCAAGGAGTTGCTGAGCTTCCTGGGGCGTAGAGCGGGGCATGTAATAACCCGCAGCGAACACCTTGTCGCCGACACGCTGGAAGTAAACGCGCTTGCGTTCACGTTTGCCGTCCCGCCAGTTCATCCAGTGGTATTCGCGACTCTGTGGGGCATTGTCATCGGCGCTGGACAAGGCTTCGTTGAGCGCAGTCTTCAACTCATCGCCCAGCATCGGTCGGATATCCCGGCCAATATAAATAGCCGATGGGCCGCCACTGGCCAGCATCACGCCCTGGGTGTTGATGACGTACACATAGGTATACGCGGTCGTGTAAATGCCTTGGCGGCTGAACTGGGCCAATACGGCGTCACCCTGTTCCTTGTATGCCGAAACAGCCTTTGCGAGCACCTCGCGCGCCTGGTTTGCCTCCATCTCATACCCATTGGTGGGGGCGATGCCGTTTGCTCCGAGGGTGGGGCCGGACATGAGTAGGAAGCAGGTAAGACCAAGCGCGCAATGTCGATACATAAATGTCCTTTGGGAAAGCGGTGTGGCGCGCGTCAGCGGAAAATCTCACCCAATGAAACGCTCATTGGCGGGCCACAGCTGGGGTCTGTTTGCTGAGCGCAGTAGTGGTGCACTGCGGCGTGCTTGTACGCAGATGGAGCGGGCAGGTCGGAGCAACCAGCCAACTGGAGGAAAAAGCAGGCGAGCAGCAGCATGTGCTTGCGCATGAGGTGGCCCTCTCTTGTTCTTGTCTGGCTTCACCACCGCGAGTAGCGGTACGTTATCAACGATATACGATGTAACGTAGTTATATAGGTAGCTTAGATTTCCTTCTAGCGTTCTGCAAGAGCCGTCTGTCCAGGGTTGGGGAGGAGACCTGTCGCATGCTGGAGTCCCTTAGTGATGAGATGGCGACGACGCAATCTCTAGCCGGCGATATTCGGTTAGCGCTTGAGCTCCGGAAATCGGCGTCGCCCTCCTAGTCGTGGAGGAAGGCGACGCCGAGCAATTGCACCATGCTGGATGGCAAGGTGTTTCATGCTCGCTGCGGGGTGGCATGAGATAGGGCGCCATGCTCCCCGAAAAATGGAGTCGACAGGGGCGGGTACATTTGGAAATTACTACGTTAACGTAGTTATCTACGTTACGATAGAGCTTCTGCATTTTCAAGAGACGGATGCAACGCTCCGAGGAGGTGCTAACGGTGCAGCGATTTGTGGCACCAGAGCCGTGGCGGACGGCATGCGTCTGCCTGTGCGAACGAGCGCGCGTGCTAGGTAGATCGCGGTCGGACGCCGGAAGAGGGGACGAGAAGAAAAGATTTTACAGGCGCGGCTTTCTGATGTAACTATGTTAACGTAGTTACCTAGGTAGCGACGCCCCCCATGCTTGTAGAACAAGAACGAGACGACATGAAAATGACCGCAAGCCAACGCAAGCTCACCACGCAATTTGCAGCCATCTGCGCATCGATGACGGCCCTCAGTCCTGCCTTCGCGATCGAGATCGATACCGGTAGCGAAGATTGGGCTGTCCGTTGGGACAACACCTTCCGCTACAACCTCCAGGCCCGTGTGGAAGGGCGTGACCACAAGATCGCAGGGAACCCTGCCTTCGATGATGGCGACTACAAATTCGACCGGGGTGACATCACCTCGAATCGCCTGGATATCCTGAGCGAACTGGAAGTGGGCTGGCGCAACACCCACGGCTTCCGTGTTTCCGCGTCGGGCTGGGCCGACCAGGCCTACAGCGACACCGATGTGGAGCAGAACCCGGCACTCAGGGGGCTGCCGTCCTCTTACTTCGACAACAAGTACTCAACGACCACCAAACGCTACTATCGCGGGCCGTCCGGCGAGATCCTCGATGCATTCGTGTACGGCAACTTCGACCTGGGCACCATGCCGTTGTCCGTAAAGGCCGGCCAACACGTGGTGTTCTGGGGCAACTCGGTGTTCACGCAGTCGGGTATCGCGTACAGCCAATCTCCTGTCGACGGCCGTAAGGGCGCTGCGACTCCGGGCACCGAAGTCCGCGAGTTGTTCCTGCCGCTGAATCAGATCTCGGCCACGCTTCAGGTCACCGACAGTCTCTCCCTGGCTGCGCAGTACTTCTTCGACTACGAACATGTGCGTTCGCCCGAGGGCGGTACTTTCCTCGGTCCGTCGGACTTCACGCTGGATGGCCCGGATCGCACCGGTGCCGGCTTGCCGTTCATCCGTGGCGATGCTGTAGAGCCGGATGACAAGAGCGGCAACTGGGGTATCAACGCCAAGTACAATTTCGTGGATTGGAACGCTACTACAGTTGGTCTCTACTACCGTGAGTTCGATGAAAAGAATGGCCTGTGGCTGTTGCGTAATCCGCAGAACCCTCTGGAGTACCGCGCTGTCTTCCCCGAGAAGACCAAGATCTACGGCCTCAGCGTAGATGCCACTGTCGGCAAGTTCGCAGTGGGCGGCGAGATCGCGTATCGCAAGAACGCCGGCCTCAACACCGTGGGCTTCGCTCAGTCGGAAGAGGGCGCGCGTGGTGACACCTACCACGTGATCCTCAACACCATCTACGGTTTGACTCAGAACTCAATCTGGGATTCCGGTACCCTGACGGCAGAATTGACATATGACCACCTGATCGATGTCACCAAGAACGAGCGCCTGTTCAACGGCGAGGACACCGCAAACTGCCCTCGTGGCAAATGGGCGGGCTGCGCCACGGACGATGCTCTCGGTCTAGGTGTTCGCTTCGCACCGCAATGGTCGCAAGTCTTCCCAGGCGTGGACCTTACCGTGCCGGTTACCTACCAGGCCGGCCTGAAGGGTAATACCGCCGACTTCGGTGGTACGAACCAGGGCGCTGCAACCTACTCGATTGGCGCTGAGTTCAATATCCGTAACCAGTGGACGGTGGGCCTGACCTATGCGGACTCGACTGCCCACATCATGCGCAATGGCGCATCCTATGTCGGTAATGGACCCTGGCAGACCACTGACCGCGGGCGTATTGGTCTGACGGTCAAGACCAGCTTCTAACAATAACTAGAGGTAGCGTTCCCATGAAAACCAAAGCTGCACTTTCCGCTGCAATTCTGTCTGCCCTGGCCATTGGTTCGAGCTACGCGGCTGTCAGTTCGGAAGAAGCTGCCAAGCTCGGCACTTCTCTGACCGCCTGGGGCTCCGAGAAGCAGGGCAACGCCGATGGCAGTATCCCTGAATACACCGGCGGCATGACCAAGCCGCCCGCCAACTATGTGGCCGGATCCGGGAAATGGGTCGACCCCTTTGCCGATGAGAAGCCGCTCTTCACAATCGACTCCAAGAACATCTCCCAATATGCGGACAAGGTTACCCCCGGTGTTCAGGAGCTGATCAAGCGTTGGCCTGACAGCTACCGGGTCAACGTATATACGACCCATCGCACGTATCCGCAGATGTCGGCTGAGCGAGCTGCTGCAACACTCAAGAACGCAACCAATCCGGAATGCAAGACCGTGTCCAACGGTGTCGGTCTCAGCGGTTGCGTGGGTGGTATACCTTTCCCTATCCCGAAAGATGGCTATGAAGTGATGTGGAACCATCTGCTTCGGGAACGTATGCCCGGTGGTTTCGAGGGGCGCGGCACCAACCTGGTGGTGGACGCCGCCGGTAACCTGGCCAACCCGCAGCATTTCAGTCTGTACAGCGACTATCCGTACTGGTCGGGTGGTGGTGACTACTACTTCCACAGCATGACCAACACCCTGGCTCCGGCTCGGGATTCGGGCAACAAGATTCTGCTGTGGTATCCGCTGCGCTACGACGAGAAGGATCAACGCAGCTGGAGCTATTCCACCGGCCAGCGGCGCGTGCGTCTGGCTCCGGAGTTTTCCTACGACACCCCGATTACTCCGCTGGGCGGCGTGCTCTACTTCGATGAAGCAAACATGTTTGCTGGTCGGATGGACCGGTTCGATTTCAAACTGGTCGGGAAGAAGGAGATGTATGTCCCGTACAACGCCTACGCAGCCGTGACTGCTCCGATCGACACCATGATTGGCAAGAAGCATGTCAATCCGGACGTGGTGCGCTGGGAGCTTCGTCGCGTATGGGTGGTTGAGGCCACGCTGAAGAGCGGCATGCGCCATGCCGCGTCCAAGCGCAACTACTACGTCGAGGAAGACAGCTGGTCCATCGTCGCCAGCGAAGGTTTCGACCAGGCCGGCAAAGTCTTCCGGGTGCTGCTCGCGAACACCGGCGCCAACTACGTTTCCGGTATGGGCGGTGTCGACTTCGTTTCGTCGCTCGCCGGCTACGACCTCGCGCGTGGTGGTTACACCGTAGTGGCGAGCCAGGGTGACCCGAAGGCCTACTACAAGCCTATCGACAAGCTCCCGGCGAACGTCTTCACGCCGGAGGCCATGGCGGGTCGGGGCGTGCGTTAAACCCACTGGTTCAGTCGTGTCGGACGACTGAACCAGGTAGAGATTCATCGATTGCTCCCTTTTTGCTACTACCGCTTCGCACCGGCCTTCTGGCCGGTGTTTTTTTATGTGCGCCTTTCCGGGCCACGTCCTGGATCCTTCTGCTTGCGATTGGCTAAGCGGTGGTAGGCGCTGCAGTCCAAAAAGGGAACGACACACCTAAGGAGCTCAACATGAATACGCGCTTGATTGCAGCACTCTTCATTTTCCTGGTGCAAGGTGGCCAGGCTGCCGAGCCGATGGCGATTGGACTTTCCTACCCGAAGACTGGCGTCCACAAGTGGGAGGGGCTCTCACAGGTGAGAGGCGCAATAATGGCAGTGGAAGAAATAAACGCTGCCGGCGGAGTTTTAGGACGTCCGATTGAGCTGCTCACGCGCGACAGTGCCGGTAGGGCGGACAAGGCCGTCAGCAATGTAGATGCATTTGCCGACGGTGGCGCGGTGATGGTCATGGGAAGCGCGACCAGTGAGGAGGCCACTGCGGCAGGCAGGAGAGCCAAGGATCGTGGACTGCCGTATTTTGTGCCGCTCGCCTATGCCAACGCAGTCACCTCACGCGACGGGCATGACTACCTATTCCGCGAGGGGCCAAGCGCAGCGATGGCGAACAATGTGCTGATGGAATACCTCAGTACTCAGATGCCCAACAAACGCTTCTTCATAATCACTGGCGACGATGTGATCCCCAGTGGCGGGGTGGATTCGCTGGTCGCCGCCTCTCAATCCGGGGATGTGTCAGACCCGAAGCACTACCGGGCGGCGTTGAAGGCGGCAGCCGAAAGCGATGCCCAGGTACTGGTGTTGATGCTGTATGGCGAAAACGTCACCGATGCAATGCGCATCGTGGATCGCCTACAGCTCAAGAAACGAATGATGATTGTAGTGCCCAGCCTGAGTCATGAGGCTGTTCTGCAGGCTGGTCCGAGCCTGATGGAGGATGTAATCGGAAGCGACTCCTGGACGTGGCGAACTCCCCAACGAGAAAACAACAAGCGTGGTCAAGCGTTCGTGGACGCCTTTGTCAGACAGTACGGTGAATACCCATCCAGCGCGGTTGCCTCAGCCTATGGAATCGTTCGGGAGTGGGCCGATGCAGTGTCCAGGGCCAACTCCACCAGTGCACCCTCGGTGATAAAGGCTCTGGAAGGGCATCGCTACCAGTTGCTCAAGGACCAGCAGGTCTGGCGAGCATTGGACCATCAGAATGTGCAGTCTATGTACGTCGTGAAGGTCAGGAAGCGTGCCGACGTGATGCGAGACGAGTTGAAGCAGGACTACTTCGAGGAGTTGTATTGGATGGAGGGTGAAGTGGCGGCACCCACCGAGGAAGTAGTGCGTTTGGAGCGCAGTGCGCTCGGAAAACGCTAACCAATCTGCAAGGCCGCAGCCTGCCGGTGGCGGGGCGGCCTTGAAACGTTGTCATGGCCGGCTCAAGTCGAGCACCACGATGGCTACTCGTCCCTCCTGTGCCGCGTAACTGAAACTTACAAGCCTCTGCTGCAGATCCTCAGGCGAAGACGGTGGGGTGCCCCAGTTGCGGGATGTCACAAGGCGCTTGCTGGCGGGAACATTTTCGCCGAACCAGAGAACCAGATAGATGCCATGGCCGCCGGCGCGCCAGTCTGGCGTGTAGAGGCGATCAAGCTGACGATCCGCGCCGTCCCAAAGCTGCCGATGCCATTGGCCCTTGACCTCGATAGGCAAGCGCAGTGCTCCGGCTGAACAAGCGATATCAACCTCCTTGTCGCCGGCGACATGTGTTTCCGGTTCGTAGGATACGCCGGTGGTGCCTTGACGCAGCAGGCCAAGTAGGTGGTCGCGACAACGTTCTTCTGGATGCGGTTGGCTTGCATCGTCGTAGAAACCTCGCCAGGACTCGGCGTCGTCGCTAAGAACTTTGGCTTGGACAGAGCTCAGTTCTTCCAGCAGCCAGGTCTGGAGATCTTGGGGAATGATTGGAGGACGATCATGTGTGAAGGCAACTATGGCCGCCATCGTTGGAGGCAGGTAGTCGGCCTCAACGCGCGAGCGGGCATGTTCCGCACTTACCGCACGGAGGGTATCGGTGTAACCGTCGAATGGAGCATCACGCAAGCGTGCCAGCGCTTTGGTTGCTTCCGAGCTGGAGTCATTGCCGAGACGCCTTATAAGCGCTCGCAGAAACTCGCTTGCATCCCACGGATTGATGTCGCCACACCATCCCCTCATCGGAGAGGCCGTATGGACCCAGAGCTTGCGGAATGTGGAAATCAGCCACTCCAATTGTTCGGACGAAAATGATGTAGAAGGTTTTCCTGGCATATGGTGCCGCTCGGCACCTCGATCACGGATGGCCCAAAGAAGCTCCGGTGGTATCTCGGATGCAGAAAACGCTGCAGCGGTGCGCTCGAAATCAACGATGAATCCAACAGCTGCCCAGTTTCTTTTTTGGCTTTCGCGCACGCAGTTGCGCTCGTTACAAAGGCGTCGAAGTTCGGCATTCTTCCCCGCGGCAAGCAGCTTGTCGATCAGCAAACATTCAACCTGGTCAGGTAGGGCGGTAAAGCGCCGTAGCCAGTCGATTACTAGTTCGATAACCAGATGCTCTTGGGAGTTGTCTTGTACTAGTTCATGGAGACCGCTCACGTGGTCACGAGCTGCCTGCAATTGTGGCTCGATCAATTTGCGCATAGCTGCTGACCAGCAACCGCGCGCCCGCAGTGCGGCCTCCAATAGCGGCTCTAGCTCCACAATGCCTGCATGTTGATCTATCTTGGTGGACTTCACGACGAACAAGCCTGCCATTACGCGCTCATCACTCAGGTCGTCGAGACCTACTCCGTTGCGCACGCGTTCGGCCAATGCTGCTACAACAATGTAAGCGGCCTTGTATTCCATGCCCTCGGCATGGCTCTGGGCAATATCGTCTGCAGTAGGAATGGCTGGGACCCGCTTCAAGTAGGCTTCAAATCCAGCATGTGCAGCTTCCGCCAGTTCGGCTCCCAACCACTGAGCCACGCGCTCATGCGCGGGGACACCATCACCAATATCGCGAAAGAACTTCAGGTAGGCTTGGGCAGGGCCGAGAATCGCCCCGTATTCACCGTGACGCACCTGGTCTCTTTTCTCGGTAAATAGCTTCCTATTTTCTGCGTTTCGCTTTTCTCGCTCTTCCTGTTCTATTTGCCTTCTTTCGTCCTGCTCTATCTTCCATGAGAGAGGAGGTGGTGAGGTCATCCTACTGATCCATTCAAGCGAGGCGGCCCGACCTCTCGCGAACGGCAGCGCGGCATTGCGGACCTCCGCTCCACGTTCTTCGTCGTGAGAGACCAGTTGAACTATTTCCTTCCAGGTTTCGTCCTGCTGACTGCTTGTTGGGTTGAGCGCTGCGAGCAAGACGATCGCATCAGCTTCTGTACAGTAGAAACCAGTGGATGTCCGATGGAGCTTCCAGTACTTCTGCCACGCCGAGCGCTCCTCGCTAGCGTCCAGCATCACCATGCGCTGAATGGCTTGGCGGATCTGGTCGTGACGTTGCAAGTAGTTGTGGAGTTGTTGCCGTGGCTCCTTGTCGAAGCCTTTCCCGCAATCCAGAGGCCGCAACCATCTCCATAAGGATTCCGGCTCAACAGGCGTAATTTCAAGACGACGCGCTATCAATCGATAGGTGAAATCTGTCAGCTCGGCCTCTCCGTCATATTCCATATCCTCCGGCCAAACCGCATCGGTGGTAAGGCAGGTAGCAAAGTGGTCGAGGAATGCATCTAATCGATGGGCTGGAAACCCCTTCTCCACGCTGTAGAAAGGGTGAGCTGTTCCCTGTTTTTTGACCGCGTACTTCAGTATCAATGTGGCGATCAGTTCATCGTTGAACGGCGCATAACCCACGAGACCGATCAGCTCCAGAGCTAGCCTAATCGTGAGTTCATCGTCACAGTCGCGTAACCGTCCCACCATCCGTGCCCAAGCCTCGTCTGAAATATGACCAAGCAGTGCCTCTATGGCCGCACGACGCAAGGCAAAAATGTCGCCTGGATCCTCAACCAAGAATTGCAACTCTGGCTGCAGCATTGGAGCCGTTGGTGTATTTGGCATCGACTCTAGAACCAGCAGTCGAAGTCCAAAGGGGGCCTCTTTCGAAGTAATCAGATTCCTCAAATCATCGACAAGGTGCGCCTGCGCAAGACCTCGGACGACGTAGGTCCTCCAGGGCCTGAATTCCGGATTGCTGACGGCCAGTCGCTTCAGGCTATTCAGCAACAGTCGGGCTTGAGCTGGCGCGAGGTTATCGGGATCTCCGTATTCGATTAACCCCATGGGATCAGCGGAAATTACGTCTTGCGCCAAGGCGGGATCATCAGCCAGCCAAGCGTGCAACCCACGCAGGCTTGCCGGGACGAGCCCGTGGCTTTGGAATATCGCCAGCATGCGGCGTCGCTTGCGAGGCGTATCAGCTTGCTGAGCCAGATAGCGGGCGCCTAGATATTCGGCTATACGGCGGTGCCAATAGCCAAATCGGTCAGGTCCTACAGTACGGAAGAGTCGAGATCCGAGCACTGATGCAACATGCTCACCGCCAGCTAGTAGGCCGATTTCAGGCAGCGGTAATTCATCGTCATTTCTGATGAGCGCAGGGCGTCGTGTGATCACTTCGCTGCCGCTGAGCAGAAGAGCCGCAAAGGCCGCTCCCGCGCTATTCAGAGCGGTTTCTTCAGGTAAATGAGGAGCAAGTTTGCCGACGTTGTGCTCGTGCGCCATCTGTCTGACGGCAAGCTCGAACAGTTCGCTTCGAGTTTGTGGCAGCTCTCCTCCCGTGATGGCAGGGATGATCAGCTCGAGCGTTTGTGGATTGCCAAGCATTCCTCCTAAGCCCAGCTCATCGAAATGCGCAACGATGCGCGAACTTTGTTCAGGCCCAAGCATCTGCTCCAGAAATGCAGAGACTTCATCGCCGCTAAATGGATTCAGAGTCAGTTCAAGCGGAGTTTTTTCGTACTGTTCGCGAATCGCTTCAGTACCCGTTGCGCTGCGCCAGTCCACGGACCTGCAGGCCAGTACAAACCGAGGGTAATCAAGCTCACCGAGCTGTCGGAGCACCTGATTGACCGCATCGCCATCCCTGACAGCGCTAACCTCGTCAAGCGCGTCAATGACCAAGACTTTAGCTTCGCCGAGTAGTGAGCGTGGATTGGGACGATTGATTAGCTTTCTGGCGGTGCAGAAAGCGTAATCAGGCTTTGTCGCGAGCCAGGTGAGCAAGCGAGACTTGCCGATGCCGGCTTCACCCAGGATCACAAGGGGGGGCGTGAGCTGAAGCAGGGCATCCTGCTGCAGTTCGACCGTTTCGCCTCGGTCCACATACCAAAGGGTGCGAGGCAGGAAAGCTTTCGGCGTCAAGGCTGGTATCAACTAGTCATATGGCTTCGGCCTCAAGATAGTAGAAAGTGGCCCAAAGAAACTAGAGATCGCCGGCATTCATAGGTATACGGGGTAGGCATCTGAGTGCTGGAAACAAAAAGGGCGGGACAGCATCGCTGCACCCGCCCTGGTTCTATCAGCTGATCCCTCAACTAGGCTCTGGTCGGGCCACGCAGTGCTGCTGATTGCCGGGTTTTACGGAGTGGAGTTCCACGGTTGGGTGAGGCGAAACCTGGTCGAGATCAACGTCCTGGATCTGCGCCTTTCGATCATTCAGCAGGAAGTTCGATAGCGCCGGAATAAGGACCAGGGCGCCAATCATGTTCCAGAGGAACATGAAGGTCAGCAGGATACCCATGTCCGCTTGGAACTTGATCGGCGACCAGGCCCAGGTCACAACGCCGGCAGCCATGGTGATCCCGATCAGGGCAACGACTTTACCGGTGAACCCAAGGGCCAGTTCATAGGACTCCGCCAGCGTAGCACCGAGGCGCTGAGCGCGGATCTGAACGCTCAGCAGGTAGAGGGCATAGTCCACACCCACTCCGACGCCCAGGGCGATAACGGGGAGGGTGGCCACCTTGATGCCGATGCCCAGGAACACCATCAATGCTTCGCAAAGGAAGGACGTGATTAGCAGGGGAACCATGGCCACTACTACCGCGCGCCAGCTTCTGAATGTGATGAAGCAAAGGAGAATCACCGCGGCATAGAGCAGGGCCAGGATCCGATAGTTGGCTTCTTTGACGACGATGTTGGTGGCTGCCTCGATGCCTGCCGATCCCGCCGCCAGGAGGAACTGCGTGTCGGTGCCGCTATGCTCCGCAGCGAAGCGCTCGACTGTTTTGGCTACCGCGGTCAGCGTATCGGCCTTGTGGTCCTTGAGGTAGGCAATCATCGGGGTGACCGTACCATTGCCATTGATGGTTCCGGGGCTATCAACGATAGCTTGAGCGACCGCCTGGCCGACGGCGCTGGCATTGCGCGGAATGGTCCGCCATTTGGGGTTCCCCTCGAACTGGCCATAGGCAGTCTGCCGAATACTATCTGGCAGCGAGCTGGTTGCCAGCACTTCGGGTTGCTGCTTCAGGAGCCAGGCCAGACGGTCCTGTTCGACCAGGGAATCGAAGCTGGATACCCCGTCCGGCGTATTGGACTTCACGATTACGGCAAACTGGTCGCCGGAGAGTCCGAAGTGCTCGTTGATGTAGGCGCTGTCCTGGTTGTAGCGGGAGTCCGCTCGCAGTTCGGGGGCGCCTTTGTCCAGGTCACCCATCTTGAGATACTTCAGGCTGATCGTGACCGCAGCAGCGCCCACGGCCAGAGACACCACTACCAGGGGCAGGGCGATCCGCCTTTCGGTGCAACGTACCAGCAGCGACCACAGGTTCAGGCGTTTCTCGTGGGCCTTCTCTGCCGCCTGGATACTCCGCAGGGCAGCTTTCTCACTGACACCGATGTAGGACAGCGCAACGGGTATGAAGAACAGCTTGGTGAAGATCAGGATTAGCACGCCGAGGCTGGTGGTGAGGGCGAGTGTCTGGATCACCGGAATATCGATGATCATGAGAACGGCGAAACCCACCACGTTCGTGAGTAAGGCAGTCAGACCCGCCATGAAAAGTCGGCGGAAGGTATACCGGGCAGCGACATACTTGTGGGTTCCACGACCGATGTCCTGCATGACTCCGTTCATTTTCTGCGCGCCATGGGAGATACCGATGGCGAAGATCAGGAACGGCACGAGGATGGAGTAGGGGTTCAGGTCGTAGCCGAGCAATTGCATCAGGCCGAGCAGCCAGATCACCCCGCACAGTGCGGTCAGGACCAGGAGAAGGGTGCTGCGCAGGTCACGGGTGTAGAGAAATATGATCGCTGTAGCGATGAGCGCGGAAAGACCGAAGAACAGCAAGACTTGAGTGAGGCCATCGATCAGGTCGCCGGTCAGCTTGGCAAAACCGATGATGTGGATTTTGTAGACGCCCTTGAGTTGGGCGTTTTCCGAGCCGGCCACGGGATTTTCGATGGGCCCGCGGATCTCTCGTTCCAGGGCGTCGGACAGCGTCTTGTAATCGAGGTCTTCACCGGTCTCCGCCACCTTGTCCAGCAGCGGGACCATGATCATGCTCGATTTGTAGTCCGTGCCGATCAGGTTGCCGCGAAGGTTTGCGCGAATTGCGTTCAGCTTGAACTTCTTGATGGAGTCAGCGCTGCCATCGTAGTCGAAGGGCATCACCGGGCCGCCCTTGTAGCCTTCCTCGGTGATCTCCGTCCAGCGCACGATGGGGGTCCAGACCGAGCGCATCAAGGCGCGATCCACGCCCGGGGTCAGGAAGATCTTGTCATTGACGCGCTTGACGACCTCCAGGTACTCGGGGTCAAAGATGTCTCCGCTTCTGGTTTCCACGACGACCCGAATCGAGTTGCCAAGACCTTTGAGCGAGTCCTTGTTTTCGAAGTAGTTCTGGATGAAGGGGTGCTTCTGCGGAACCATCTCATCGAAGCTGGCATTGATCGTCAGCTGCGTGGCGCGGTAACCGAAGAAAATCGTGATCATCGCGCAGAAAAGCAGAACCCAGATTCGGTTGTTGAAAACCATGCGCTCCAAACGGTCACCCGAGTTCCTGTCGAAGTCCTTCGGGTCGCGAATTACCGGTAACGCGTTTTTATGAGCGTCAATGGCCACGGGAATACCTCATTCTTGTAATTGGAATTGCGTCGGTGGTTCTTGGTGGGTCAGGGGGTGCGGCTGAGCGTCTCCTGATTCGCGCCCGCCATTCCCACGATCACGACCCTGTCCGTCTGCACCTGAGTAATACCTGTGAACATCGCTGGTCGTTCGACACTCAGCACCTGGATGGGGGACATCGGTTCTTTGGCACTGAGCAACTGCCCACCCTGACTAACCAGAAGGATTTGCCCGTTGTCGAGAATGGTGCCGCCAGTCAGCGCGGTATCGACGCCTGATTCGACTGCGGCCCAGGTTGCGCCGTTGTCTTCGCTACGGTAGAGGGTTCCCTTCAGGCCGTAGGCGAACACGGCATCGTTCTTTGCCAGCACGCCAAAGAAACTGCCGTTGTAGCCGGTTGAAAGTGCACTGAATCGTTCGCTGTCTTTGGATTTCGCGAAGACTGTCCCACGCTCGGATGCAATGTAGAAATTGCCACCATCGCGAGTGATCGCGTTGAGGTGGAGGGACTCCGGATTGTCGACGAGCTCCATCTGCGGGACCCAGGTCTTGCCGCCATCACTGGTGTGCATGATCTGGTTGAAGGTCCCCACCACATAGCCGTGCATGTCGTCTTCGAATGAGACGTCCATCCAAGGCTGCTCAGGGCCACCTTCGGTGTTGAGCTTCACATCCTCGATGTACTTCTGCGCCGACTCATCGCCGTTCTGAAGGCGGTTTTCGTAGTAAGCGAGCATTAGCGGTCCGGCGTCCCGTCCATCCAGTTGCTTGGTCCAGGTTTCGCCGCCGTCTACGGTGTTCAGGATTACGCCGCCGTGCCCGACTGCCCAACCTTTCTGGGCGCTCGGAAAACTCACTGCGGTAAGGTCGATATCCACCGGCGTGCTGGCTTGCTTCCAGGAAATGCCCTTGTCGTCCGAGAAGAGAATGTGGCCGCGCCAGCCAACAGCAACCAGTCGCTCTCCAGCTTGTGTTATGTCCTGGAGTTGGGTGCTGGCAGCCATGGGGGACATGGCTGCAGGGCTGTCTAGCGGGTCCCGGTAATCAGCTGCAGCTGCGCTGAGGGGCACGCTCACCAGCAAAGCGGCAAGGAGAACAGGTCGAGTTACCAAGGCTGAGATCATGGCGATTCTTCTTGTTTTAACATGGATAACTAAGTTACATACTTTACCAAAAACGCCCCGATGTAAATGCTTCCGATCGGAAGAATCGCCAAAATAGAGGGCGCTCTTAGCCGCGAGGCAGACTGCGCGGAGCTTGTTCTGCCGCTGATAGCTCCGAGATGGACCGAACAGTCAGCGGACCGACTGTCCATGGGCCTGCTGATCGGCGTGGTAAGAGGAACGCACCAGGGGGCCGGCAGCGACGTTCGAAAAGCCCATCGCGGCGCCCTGATCGGCGAACCAGGCGAAGGTGTCGGGGTGGACGAAGCGCTGCACCGGCAGGTGGCTGCGCGAGGGCTGTAAGTACTGGCCGAGGGTCAGCATGTCGATGTTGTGCTCGCGCATGCGTTGCATCACTTCGACCACTTCGTCGTCCGTCTCACCCAGGCCCAGCATCAGGCCGGACTTGGTCGGCACGTGCGGCACACGCTGCTTGAAGTTCTCCAGCAGGTCCAGAGACCACTCGAAGTCCGAACCCGGACGTGCAGCCTTGTACAGTCGCGGCACGGTTTCCAGGTTGTGGTTGAACACATCCGGCGGCTCCTGCTCAGTGATGGCGAGCGCTACCTCCATGCGGCCGCGATAGTCCGGCACCAGGGTTTCCAGCTGGACGCCGGGCGACAGCTTGCGAATCTCGCGCAGGCAGTCCACGAAGTGCTGGGCGCCGCCGTCGCGCAGATCGTCGCGGTCCACCGAAGTGATCACCACGTACTTCAGGCGCAGGTCGGCGATGGCGATAGCCAGGTTCTTGGGTTCCTCCGGATCCAGCGGCTTCGGGCGGCCGTGGCCGACGTCGCAGAAGGGGCAACGACGGGTGCAGATGTCGCCCATTATCATGAAGGTGGCGGTACCGCCGGAGAAGCATTCGCCCAGGTTCGGGCAGGAGGCTTCCTCGCAGACGCTGTGCAGCTTGTGCTTGCGCAGCAATTGCTTGATCCGCTCCACTTCAGGAGAGGCCGAAATGCGCACGCGGATCCAATCCGGCTTCTTCGGCAGCTCTTCGGTTGGGAGAATCTTCACAGGAATGCGGGCCACCTTTTCGGCGCCGCGCAGTTTCACGCCGGTTTCCACCTTGGTCGGCTTGCCGGTGACTTCGGATGTATTCATCTGCATGCCTTTCAGCTACTTCGAGTGAGTGTCGTGAGCGCCGTGCTATCGGCCACTGAACGACGGCTTTTGCTTGTTCAGGAAAGCGTTGATGCCCGCCGTGAAGTCGCTGGATTGAGCGCAGGCACAAAAGCTGTCGCGCTCGGCATCCAGATGTTGTTTGAGGTTTTGCTGGAGGGAATCCCGAACCAGGCGCTTGGTCTGTCCAAGGGCGAAGGTAGGAGCCTTGGCAAGCTTCTGAACCATGGATTCACACGCCTTGCTGAGCTGTTCAACGGGGTGCACTTGATTGATCAAGCGCAGCTGAAGAGCCTCGGCAGCGTCGAAGGGCTCGCTGAGCAACAGCAGTTCGAGGCTCTTGTTCAGGCCAATCAACCTAGGCAGGTGCCAGGATGCCGATGCGTCCGGGCTGGTTCCGATCCCGGTGTAAGCCAGGTTGAAACGTGTGCCCTCGGCAGCGAGGACGAAGTCGCAGGCCAGGGCAAGGCTTACGCCTGCACCGGCGACCACGCCGTGTACAGCGGCGATGACGGGCACGGGAAGCTGGGTCATGAGCTCGATGGCTTCGTGGAGGGGATCGATCAGACGGCGGGCTTTCTCGGGGGTGGCACCGTCCAGGTAGCTCAAATCTCCGCCTGCGCAGAAGGCCCGACCAAGGCCGTTGATCACGACGACTCGTACACCTTCAGTGCCTTCGATTTCCAACATGGCCTGCAGAAAGCCTTGGGCGAGCTCGACGGTCAGAGCATTGAGCGTGTCGGGCCGATTCAGGCTGACTCGGGCAATGGCTCCGTCGATTTCCAGTAAAACGCTGCGGATTTCTGCTCCCATGGATTGTTCTTCCTGTTCAAGTAGCGGGATTCAAGGAGGTCGACGCGAGTGGCAGTACCACGGCTTTCCTGTCGGGGCGTGGAGCCGGGCTGATCTCTGCCTTGGACTGCAGTGCGCCGTAGAGCGCGCCCAAGGCCATATCGATCAGCAGCGTGCTGCGACTAGGGCCGGACGCGGTGCTCTGTTCCAGCCACGCCGGTAGATTGTTGAGTATGGCGATCAGCACGGGCGGGACGGCGGCTTGCAGAGCCACACTTTCTGCGCTCAGCAGATGTCCCAGCAGGGTCGAGAGGTGCTCTTCGTACTGGCGGCGAAGCAGGAGGATTTCGCACTGGTGCTCTTCGCTGAGGCTGCGGAACTCGTGCTCGGCGAGCCGGAAGTGCTGGCTCCTGTCTTCATGCAGTTCGAGATGGGCTTGCATGAGTTGGACCATGGCTGTTTCCGGGTTATCGCCGTTGATTCGAAACGGCACCACCAAGTCCAGCAGATCCAGATAGATCGACTCGATCAGCTCGAAGAGCAGTTGCTCCTTGCCCTCGACGTGGTTGTAAATGGAACCGGGACTGATTCCCAGGCTTGTAGCCAGGTCGCGCATGCTGACATTGGCGAACCCGTGGCTGGCGAATAGTTCGAGGGCGATGCTGCGGGTCAGGTTGTAACGTGAGTCGCGCTTTTGGGGCGCTGATTCTGCGGCAACCTCAGTGCTCAATGGGGCCAATGCGTGAGGCATGCTTCTCTCCTGACAGCAACTGCGTCGTACATGAAACTGGAACGACCCGCCGAGGCGGGTCAGGCTTTCGCCTCGGCAATGAGGGTCTTGAAGGGAACCGACTCGTCGGCCAGCGCGGCCGGATTCAAGCGCGCGCGTTCAGCGACCAGTTTCTTGGACAGCATGAATTCCTGCGGCTTGTTGACCGCGTCGACCGAAAGCAGGTGCCCATCCTTGAAGTAGAAGACCGCGAAGGAACGGGTGGCCGGATTGTCCAGGTCACCGCGCACGACGAACTCGTCGAAGCCGGCGGAGATGCCTACCATCTGAAGCTTCAGGTCGTATTGGTCGGACCAGAACCAGGGCACCGAGCGGTATGGCGTCTTGTTGCCGAGAAGGGTGTTGGCCGCGACCTTGCCTTGCTCCATCGCGTTGGGTACGGATTCGAGGCGAACGCGGCGGCCCAGGTATTCGCTTGGATGGTTGGTGCAGTCGCCGGCGGCAACGATGTCAGGGTCGGAGGTGCAGGCGTACTCGTCTACGATCACGCCGTTGTCCACCACGAGCCCGGCGGATTCCGCAAGCTCGGTGTTGGCGATGAGACCGATGCCGACCACCACCAGGTCCGCTTCGATTCGGCTGCCGTCAGTCAGGTGCACATGGGTGATCTGTTCGTCGCCTTCGAGGGCCGCCACCTGGGCGCCGGTTCGCAGGTCTACGCCGGCATCACGGTGAACGCGCTCGAAGAACGCCGACACTTCAGGAATGGTTACCCGGGCCAGCACGCGCGGGAGGCCTTCGAGAACCGTCACCTGCAGGCCGAGCTTCAGCGCAACCGCGGCGGTTTCCAGACCGATGAAGCCGCCGCCGATGATAACCATGCGTGCACCTGGGTTGGCGCGTTCGCGGATTCGTTCGATGTCGTCGATGGTGCGCAGCAGGAACACGTTGGGGCGGTCAGCGCCTTGCAGAGGCAGCGGACGCGCTCTGCCGCCGGTGGCGATAACCAGCTTGTGATAGGGGAGGGTCCGGCCATCCTCAAGGCTGACGCGCTTGTGCTCGCGGTCGATTCCGGTGGCGCGGACGCCGCCGATGAACTCGATTTCCGCTTTCTCGAGGCTGGCGGCAGGCACCACATAGAGCTCTTCGGCACTGACGGTTCCGGCGAAGTAAGCCTTGGACAGAGGAGGGCGTCGATAAGGTACGTGGGGCTCGTCGCCGATCATGGTCACGCGGCCGGTATAGCCGAGTTTGCGTAGTTCGCTCGCCACCTCGCCGCCGGCCTGTCCGGCGCCGAGAATGACGATACCTGCTTCTTCGCTCATGTTGCCTCCAGTCAATTCCTGACTGCCTACGGAGTTCTTGTTCTATGGGCCGCTCCCGGCTTGTGCAAAGCCGGGTGGCGGCTGATGGACAGCGTTATCAGTCGATACGGCCGACCAGATGGCCGATGGGGAAGATCTCACCTGCCGAAACCAGAATGGTCAGGGTACCGCTGGCCGGGGACTCCACATCCAGAACGGATTTGTCGCTTTCGATCGAGTAGATGACCTCACCTTCGGCGACGACTGCACCGTTCTCGGCGATCCACTCGACCAGTTGCACTTCGGATACGGCATCGCCAGCGGCGGGGATTCTGAGTTCAGTCATTTCATGATTTCCTGAGTGGCTTTTACGATGGCGTCAGCGCCTTTGTAGTGGAGTCCAAGCAGGCCTACATGCTTCGGAACCGGAGCGTATGCGCCGGCGATCCGTTGCACCGGAGCCTTGAGCTTCCCGAAAAGCTCCTGGTGGAGCAGGGCGGAGATCTCGGCGGCCGGCCCCATAAAGTCGGTGGCGCGATGCGCGATGACGGCACGACCGGTCTTGGCAACCGACTCGAGAATGGTTTGTCCATCCAGCGGCACGAGACTGCGCAGGTCGATGACCTCGGCGTTGATGCCTTGGCTGGCCAGCGCGTCGGCGGCCTTGAGGGCGTCACCCACGGCCGGGCCGTAGGAGATGATCGAGACGTCGCTACCTACCCGGCGAACGGCCGCCAGGCCAAGGGGAATGCGATATTCGCCTTCGGGCATTTCCGAGGTGCCGAACAGGTTCAGCATGGAATGGATCAGTACCACCGGGTCCGGATCGAAGATCGCCGACAGGAGCAGGCCCTTGGCGTCGGTCGGGTTGTTCGGGTAGCAAACCTTGAGGCCGGGCGTATGCATCAGCCAGGCTTCAGTAGATTGCGAGTGCTGGGCGCCGTTACCTGCGCCAACCAGGGTCATCATCGTCATCGGCACGGACATCTGTCCGCCCGTCATGTAACGAGCCTTGGCGGCATGGTTGACCATCTGGTCCATGGCAACCGGCAGGAAGTCCATCATCAGCAGTTCGCCAACAGGCTTCATACCGGCGAGGCCGGCACCGACGCAGGCGCCGAAAATGCCTTGCTCAGCAATCGGAGTAGAACGGACTCGATCACCGAAACGAGTCGACAGGCCGCGACTGATGCCGACGACGCCGCTGGCAGGATCCGCGATGTCCTCGCCCAGCATGATCACCTGCTTGTCCTGCTCCATGGCGATCGCGAGTGCTTCATTGAAGGCGTCGCGCATGGTGGCCTTGCGCATCGGGCCAGTGGGTACGGGGGCCGCGTGCGGGCGAACACGGCTGATGGGTTGGAAGGTCGGGTCCTGGTAGACGTCGCTGACCACATCAGCTTCGCCGAACGGGGCAACCGGGGTTTCCAGGACGGTTGAAATATCCCGCGCGACTTCTTCAGCCACGCCTGCTTCCAGGGCTTGTACTTCGGCCTCGCTGGCATGGCCCTCGGCAATCAACTGGGCGCGCAGCGCCAGGATCGGATCGCGGGCCTTCTCGGCCGCCAGCTCTTCCTGGTTCATGTAGGCGCCGGCGTCGGCGAAGTAGTGGCCGCTCAGGCGGTAGGTGACGGATTCAACAAAGGTCGGGCCGTTGCCACTGCGAGCCCGTTCGATCGCGTCGTTGAATACGTTCGCCAGGGCTTGCGGATCGCGACCGCTTACGGTCACTCCCGGCATACGGTAGCCGTTCGCCCGCTCCGCCAGCTTCTCAAGCACCGAATACTCGGACAGCGGAGTGGACTCGGCCCACCCGTTGTTATGGCAGACGAAGATGATCGGCAGCTTCCAGAGGGAGGCGAACAGCATCGCTTCGTGAACTGCACCAATGCTAGTGGCGCCGTCGCCAAAGCTGACGGTGACCACTTTTCCGGTCTTCTGCAGCTGGGAGGCCAGGGCGAGACCGACGCCGACCGGCGCACTGGAACCCACGATGCCGGTGGTCATCATCAAACCGAGATCCTCGCGGGCCACGCCCATGCCACCACCCTTGCCGCCGCAGACCCCGGCGGAGTGGCCAATGCATTCGGCAAGCAGCTCGCGCAGCGGCAGGCCGCGCGCGAGGGTATCCGCCAGGCCCCGATAGATAGTGACCATCTGGTCTTCGCTACCCAGGCACTGCGCCAGAACCGAAGGTGCCAGTTCCTGGCCGGTTACCGGATAGAAGCTGAAGGAGATCTTGCCTGCGCGCAGCTGTTTGGCGATGGCCTGTTCGGCGGCACGAATCAGAGCGACACGTCGGTAGACAGCCTTCATCTCGGCTGCCGCGAGAGGGGATTTTTCTTTATTGATTGGCGTCGACACGCGTTCTTCTCCTGTCGGTGGCGGCTCGTTTTGGTTCGTTTCTCGAGTGCCTGCACTAGGGCAGGTCCGAACCCTCTGGCGAGTAAAATACCCTCACCGATTTAACTTGTATACCTAATTTATCTATCTTGGATTCCGGGCGTGCTTCGCTTCGCCTGCACTTTTCCATTGGGTGTCAGAGGCGAGGATCAAATGGCTTGTGCTGACTAACCTAGTTAACTATATTGGCGATGTGCGTCACTGAGGCGTTCAGATCGCGATCGACCCTGGTGAGCGATGCGAAAATCAGGAGGGGAAATGTCCAGCAAAGAACAAGCAAAAGAACCCACGCTCGGCATGCGCATGGCGGAAGATTCGGGGCGCCCAGTTGATGGAGCGTTCGCCACCCGCTCCATATTTGACATGGGCACCGATGACCTGCCGGTGGAGCGCTATACCTCGCGCCAATTCCATGAGCGCGAGATGCAGGGGCTTTGGTCCCGGGTCTGGCAGATGGCCTGCCATGAAGGCGACATCCCGGAAGTGGGTGACTACATCACCTACGAGATCGGCAATCGCTCGTTCATCGTGGTTCGCACCGCTGCCGACGAGATCAAGTCCTATCCCAATGCCTGCCTGCACCGCGCCATGCGCCTGGTCAAAGGGCAAGGCAAGGCGGGGGCCTTCACCTGTCCGTTCCATGGCTGGTCCTGGGAGTTGGACGGCTGTAATCGTCGGATCACCGAGGACTGGGACTTTCCGCAGACCTGCGAACGCAACATGAACCTGCCGGAAGCCAAGGTCGGAACCTGGGGTGGCTTCGTCTTCATCAACCCGGATGCGGAGAACGCGGAGCCGTTCGAAGACTGGATCGGCGTGCTGCCGGATCACTTCAGCAGGCTGCCGCTGGAAGACTTCCGGGTGGCGGTGCACGTGGCGCGCGTCGTGCCCGGCAACTGGAAAGTGGCAATGGAGGCCTTCATCGAGTCCTACCACGTGATGCCGACCCATCCCCAGTCGGTGCCGGTTTCCGAATACGCCGAGACCCAATACGACATCTTCGACCGCAACGTCAGTCGCCTGGCGACCGTTTCGGTTGCGCAAGCTTCGGGCATCACCAGGAAGATGTCGCAGCAGGAGTTCGCCGACTACGCAGCCAAGGGCACTGGTCGGGAGCCGATCCAGGTACCAGAGGGAATGACCTATCGCAGCGCGCTGGCCGACCAGCGCCGCCAAGCCGCCGCGGCGGCTATGGGCAAGTCTCTGGACCACCTGAACGATGTCGAGTTGCTCGACGCTATTGAGTACTTCCTCTTCCCGAACTTCATGCCGTGGTACGGCATGGGCCTGCCGATCGTCTATCGCTTCCGGCCCAATCGCGACCGCCACGACAGCTGCATCATGGAAGTCTACGTGATGACTCCGCGCTCCTTGTCGGAGCCTATGCCGAAGACACCGGAAGTGATGTGGCTGCCAGAAGACAAACCCTTCGTTGATTGCCCGGCCCTGGGGCGTCTGGCACCGATCTTCGACCAGGACTACGAGAACATCGAAGGGGTCTGGGTCGGACTGCAGTCGACCGTGAAGAAAGGCCTGGTGCTGGCCAAGTACCAGGAAGCCCGCATACGCCATTACCACCGTCGCATCGACGACTTCATCAATGCTCAAGAGAAGTAGAACGCCATGAACACCATGACAGATAACACCGAGGAAGATCTCTCCCAGAGCATCCTGTATGAGGTCATCGATGGTCACATCGCCCGTATCACGCTGAACCGACCACACCGCAAGAACGCCATCCTGACGCCGGACATGAACGACATGCTTTCGGAGGCCTTTACCAGGGCTCAGGACGATGACGAAATCAAGGTCATCATCCTCGCGGGTAACGGCAGCGATTTCTGCTCGGGCGAAGACACCAAGAAGATGCCGGTGGAAGCCTTCGGCCTGAAGAAGGGTGGGCGCCTGGGTCAGTCCAAACGCATGCGCGGAATTCGCAAGCTGCTCGACAGCACCCTGACCGGCACCGTCTGGGGCGACAAGGTGGTGATTCTGGCCGCCCAGGGTGCCGTGCTTGGCCAGGGTTTCTCCTTTGCCATGACCGCTGACATCCTGATCCTCTCCGAAGACGCCTATGTGGCGCGTCGCCAGAGTCGCATCGGATTTGCCGGATTCGAGACCCAATTGCCGATGACCATGCTCCGCCTCGGTCTGAACCGCGGCATGGAAATCCTTCTGACCGGCCGCAAGATGAGTGCACAGGAACTGAAGGAATGGGGCGTGGCCAACTCGGTGGTGCCCCGCGAGAAGCTCGAGGATGAAGCCCTCCGCTACGCCCGCGCCGTGGCTGCTCACAGTACCGACAACCTGATGCTCGGCAAGCGCGCCCTGCAGCAGTACTTCCATGGCCTGGGTGTTGGCGCCTTCCTCAATTTCGCGACCGTGGGTCACCCGCTGTTCTCCAACGTGGTGTGGCGCGAGGACGAGATCAACTTCCTTAAAGAACGCGACCGAGTGGGTGGACGCCAGGCGATGCAGAACCTCAACAAGGTCTGGGATGACCTGGGCTTCGACTGAGGCGGATCGACACCATGGAACTGAACTACGGACCAGAACACGACGAGTACCGCGAGCAGGTTCGCGACTTCCTCCGCAGTGAGTGGAAGGAGGGCGCCAATGTCGCCGAGTTTCGTCAGAAGGCCATCGATGCAGGGTACCTGTACCGGGGCATTCCCAAGCGTTTCGGCGGCTCAGAGCAGCCCTCGGATGTGATTCGCGCACGGATCATCGCCGAGGAATTCGCGACGGCCAAGGCGCCTGGCGAGATCAAGGGCAACGGTGTGCAGATGCTGGTGCCCACCCTGCTGGAGCGCGGCGCCGAATGGCAGAAGGAGCGCTTCATCGCCAAGACCCTGACCGGTGAATACCGTTGGGCGCAGGGCTTCAGCGAGCCGGGCTCTGGTAGCGACCTGGCCAGCCTTCGCACTCGTGGCGAGCTGCGGGATGGACAGTGGGTGATCAACGGGCAGAAGGTCTGGACGTCCTATGCCAAGGACTGCCAGTACATGTTCGCGTTGATTCGCACCGAACCGGAGGCGAGCAAGCACAAGGGAATTTCCTATCTGCTGCTCGACCTCGACCAGCCGGGTATCGACATCCGGCCGATGAAACAGATCAACGGGGGCAACGACTTCAACGAAGTCTTCTTCACCGATGCCGTGACCCCGGAGGACTGGATCGTCGGCGAGCGCGGCGAAGGCTGGAGCGTTTCCAAATCCCTGCTCAAGCACGAGCGCAACATGCTTGGTGGGATCGATCGCTCCGAGTCGCTGTTCGACAGTCTGCTTGGCCTGGCGAAGCGGACGGTGAAGAGCGGTGCACCGGCAATCAAGGACCCCTGGGTCCGTGATCGTCTCGCCGCCCTCAAGGCTGAGCTGGAGGTACAGCGTTGCTCCAGTTACATCCAGATGAGTCGTGAGCTGGCCGGGGAGGGCGGTGGCCTTCTGCAGATGATGAACAAGCTTGCCCAGTCCAACTACGCCGCGGCTGTAGCCGAGGTGGCGAATGCCATTATCGAGGACGAGGGACTGATTTCCCCCATCGACAACCGCCGTCCGGGCAACGAACGCTGGGTGAATCAGTACATGAACTCCCTGGCGGCGGCGATTGCCGGCGGCACTTCGAATATCCAGCGCAACATCATCGCCGAGCGTGGCCTCGGCTTGCCGCGGGAGAGCAGTCAAGAATGAGGTTCGATCTAGACGAACAGCAGCGGGCCTTCCAGGACGCGGTAGTGGACTATCTGCGTGCCGAGTGCCCGATGAACCGGGCTTTGGAGCCGCACGAGAGTGGCAAGGCTGATTTCGCGCTCTGGCGCGGTCTGATGGACTTGGGCATCGGTGGAATGGTGGTGCCGGAAGAGTACGGCGGTCTCGGATTGGGCTTGCTGGATCTGGCCGTAGTGGCCGAGCCGGTCGGTCGCTACGCGATGCCTGGCCCGTTCTTCGAACACGCCCTCGCAACCCTGGCAATCACCATCGCGGGTACCGATGAGCAGAAGGCCAGATGGCTGCCTGCGCTGGTCACTGGCGAGCTGCGCGCCACGGTGGCTTTTGCTGAAGCGAAGGGAGAATGGACCGCCGATTCATGGAGCCTCGATGGCGACGGTGAACTGTCCGGACGCAAGCAGTACGTGCTGCATGCCGAAGGTGCCGACCTGATCCTGGTCGGCCTGAAGGGCGGAGCCCTGGGGGTCGTGGAGGGGGATGCTGCCGGTATCGAACTCATCCCTGTCCCCTCCACCGACGCCGGACGCACCTTGGCGCACGTGACATTCAGTCAGGTGAAGTTCGAGCGCCTGGCACTGGCCGCCGGCGAGAGCGTAGTAGATGCCGGCCTGATTCTGCTGGCTGCCGATGCCTTCGGTGGTGCTTCCCATTCCGTGCACCTGGCCGTGGAGTATTCCAAGGAGCGCGAGCAGTTTGGTCAGGCAATCGGCGCCTTCCAGGCGGTCAAGCATCAATTGGCTGACATGGCCCTGATGGTGGAGCCCTGCATTGGTCTCTACTGGTACGCCGCCCATATGTTCGACACCGCACCCGTTTCAGCTCATGAAGCGGCGGCGCTGGCGAAGGCCCATCTCACCGAGGTGTACCCGAAGATCACCCGCCGCATGATCGAGGCCCATGGTGGCATTGGTTACACCTGGGAGTACGGCGCGCACGTCTGGCTCAAGCGCGCCCTGTTCGATCAGGCCTATCTGGGCATGCCCCAGTCACATCGTGCGCGTATCGCCACCATGTCCGGTTGGTAAAAGGGGTTTCACATGACAGGCAAGACCGTATTCATTTCCGGCGGTACCAGTGGCATCAACCTGGGCATCGCCAAGGGCTTTGCCGCACAGGGCGACAAGGTGCTGGTATTCGGCCGCGATCCAGCCAAGGCGGAAGCCGCCGCGAGGGAGATCCACGAGGAAACCGGTGGCGTTGCCATGGCCGGTAGCGCCGATGTGCGGGACATGGCGGCCATCCGCTCGCTGTTCGAGCAGGCCACTGAAGCCCTGGGCGCCCCCACTGTGGTCATTGCCGGCGCGGCCGGTAACTTCATGTCGCCTGCCGTGGGCATCTCCGCGAATGGCTTCAAGACGGTGGTCGATATCGACCTGCTGGGCACTTACAACGTCTTCCGCGCGGCCTACGACTTCGTCGTCAAACCTGGCGCGTCGCTGATCGCCATCACCGCTCCGCAGGCGGTGCAACCGCTCCCTCAGCAGGTTCACGTCTGTGCCGCCAAGGCGGGGGTGAACATGGTGGTCAAGGTACTGGCGATGGAGTGGGGCCAGGCTGGCATTCGCGTCAATGCCATTTCCCCCGGCCCCATTCGCGGTACCGAGGGGGTCGAACGCATGGCTCCGACCGAGGAAGACAAGACAAAGTGGAGCGCTCACACCGCGCTGCGCCGCTTCGGTACGCCGAGTGACATCGCCCAGGCGGCGATCTTCTTGTCGTCCAACAACGGCAGCTACATCACCGGGACCATTCTGGATTGCGACGGCGGCATGAAGCTGGGTGACGCCAGCGGTGATTTCATCACGCCGCCCCAACGTTGAGGACTTGACCATGACCGAGCTCGTTCAATTCGAAGTGGGTGACGATCACGTCGCCACCATCACCCTCAATCGCGCGGACAAGATGAATGCCATCAACGCCGACATGATGGTTGAGATCAAGCGTCTGTGGAACCTGGTGCGCGACGAGGATCATATTCACGCCGTGGTGTTTCGTGCCGAGGGCAATCGCGCCTTCTCCACCGGCCTGGACCGTGTCCAGGGCTTCCAGTATCCGGACAACATCTGGAACAAACCGGACCCGGGTGAGAGCCTCGATCCCAAGCATCACAAGGTCTGGAAGCCGGTGATCTGCGCGGTCAGCGGCATGTGCGCCGGTGGTGCGTTCTACATCGTCGGCGGCTCGGATGTGGTGATCGCCTCCGAGGATGCAACCTTCTTCGACCCCCACGTGGACTTCGGCCTGGTAGCTGCGCTGGAGCCCATCAGCATGGCTCGCCGCATGCCGCTGGGCGAGATCCTGCGGGTCTCGCTCATGGGCGTGGAGGAGCGCATGAGCGCGCAGCGCGCCCATCAGATAGGCCTGGTCAGCGAACTAGTGCCTCACGAAGAGTTGTGGGCCCGTGCCCACAAGGTGGCGGCGATCATCGCCTCCAAGCCTTCGGTTTCCACCCAGGGCACCGTCCGGGCCATCTGGGAATCCCTGGATGCGGGCCGCACTCAAGCCATGGCACGCGGCTTGAGCTACACGCAGTTGGGCAATCCTCTGGGCATTCCGCAGGTGGAAAACATGCTGCAGAGCGGCAAGCGCAAAGGTTACGAGGTTCGCTGAATGTCTGGAATCGCCGAACACATCATTCGCGCCACCGAAGCCGGCGGCTCGCTGGTCGCCATCGATTTCGAGGGGCAGTCCATCAGCTGGCGGGCCCTGGCCGATGCCATTGCTGAACTGGATGTACTCCTCGCAGAGGCGGGCATCGGAAAGGATGCCGTGATCGGCCTATTGGGCCGCAATAGGCCGGAGCAGCTGGTTAGCTTCATCTCAATTCTGGGGTCGGATCGCGGCTTGTTGCTGATCAACGCCATTCGTCCCGCCCATATGGTGGCGGAAGAAGTGGCGGGCCTGGGACTTGGCTGCCTGATCGGCAGTCGGGCAGACCTGGCCGAACACGTGGTGTCCGCCGGTCAGGCCTCCGGCACTCTGGTACTGGCGGTAGAGGTCCGCGCTGGCCGTGTTGTCTTCGAGCAACTGATGCCGCTGCGCGCCAGCACCTTCCGCCTGCGCGAAGCCAACACCCTCATCGAGATACAGACCAGCGGCACCACCGGTGCTCCCAAGCGTATCCCTGTGTCCGAGCGGACCATCAGTGCCTCGCTGCGCGATGGCGTGCGCAGCGCCAAGGGCACGGTGGAGAACTTCGAGCTGAAGCCGCAATCCTCGCCGACCCTGATGTTCAGCCCCCTGGTGCATACCAGCGGCACCTTCAACACCCTGATGTCGGTGTTCGAGGTCCGGCCGATCGTGCTGTTCGAGAAGTTTGATGCCGAACGCTACCGCCAGGCGCTGGTGAAGTACCGTCCGAAGTTCGCGCCTCTGCCGCCCACCGCCATCAAGATGATGGTGGACAGCGATGCCACCCGAGAAGACTTCGCCAGCGTGCGCGCCGTTCGTGCAGGCACGGCTCCGTTGTCTGTGGAGTTGCAGCAGGCATTCGAGGAGAAGTTCGGTGTGCCCGTGCTGACCACGTACGGCGCGACTGAGTTCATGGGGGTGGTGACCAGCTGGACGCTGGAAGACCACCAGAACTTTGCCCATAGCAAGCGCGGCAGCGTAGGGCGGGTTTCCAAAGGCGTGCAATTGCGCATAGTCGATCCCGCCACTCGCGAAGAAGTAGCCCGGGGCGAGCAGGGCATTCTCGAGGCCAAGCTGGACCGGATCGATGGCGGCAAGGAGTGGATTCCCACCACTGATCTGGCGAGGCTGGATGCCGATGGCTTCCTCTACATCGCCGGGCGCGCGGACGACGCCATCATTCGCGGTGGCTTCAAGGTCATGGCTGGCAAGGTGGCCGATGTAATCAAGCTCTATCCGGGAGTCTTCGATGCCATTGTCCTGGGCGTTGCGGATGAGCGGCTGGGTGAGGTGCCGGTGGCAGTGGTCGAGGCGTATCCGGGGGCCGATCTCGACGTGTCTGCGATCAAGTTGTTTGCGAAAGACAACCTCTCGCCCTACGAAGTGCCCGTGCGCATCCACGTGGTGCCGAGCCTTCCACGCACCGTCTCGGACAAGATCAGTCGCCCGGCGGTGAAGGAACTGCTGGCGAAGCTTTCCTGACCATCTTCGTTCGGATCGATCCGCTGCCTATGAGGAGTTTCGCAATGTTGGATCTGAAGGGAAAAGTGGCATTCATCAGTGGTGGTGCAGGCGGTATCGGTAGCGCCATGGCCCGAGAACTGTTGCAGGCCGGTGCTCTGGTCGCCTTGGGCGATATCGACCTGGAAAGGGCCAAAGAGGTTGCCGCGGAGCTCGGAAGTGCCGACCAGGTCATCGCGGTCGAGCTGGATGTGACCGATTCGAACAGTTGGGCCAGTGCCCGGGACGCTGCAGAAGCGGCGCTCGGGCCCTGCGATATTCTCTGCAGCAATGCGGGGGTCTCCTTCACGGGCACGCTCGACGAGATAAGTTCGGAAGCCTGGCGCTGGGTATACGAAGTCAACCTGTTCGCTTCGCTGCGTGCCGTGCAGACCTTCCTGCCACGCATGAAAGCCCGTGGCCAGGAAGGGCATGTGCTGCTGGTGGCGTCCATTACGGCCCTGCATCCTTTCGCTACCCAGGGTGCCTATACCAGTAGCAAGGCGGCGTTACTCAATTTCGCCAAGGTTCTGGAGCTGGAGCTGGAGGGCAGCCCCATCGGCGTCTCGGTGCTTTGCCCGGGAATAGTCGCCACCCAGATCCGTGCCAATGCCATCCAGGCGAGGCCGGACGCCTTGCGGGAGGAGGCTGGGGTTTCTAGCACTCTGTCCGCCCAGTTTGGCATGGCCCCGGAGCACGTCGGTCGGGCGGCCATCGCCGGCCTGCGCGAAAGGCAGTTTTACATTTTCCCGCACGTCGACTACCGCCCATTCATCGCCGCCGATTACGACGACATGTTGGCGGCCATGCAGGAATCCGCCGACCCTGACTACCGAGAGCCTGCGCAGCTGCTGAGCCCATCGCCACGCTGAAGAGGGCACGGGAGAGCCGGCAACGTGCCAATTTCCCACAACAAGAAAAAGGGGATCAACCATGCCGGGCTTTTTAGTGCCCTATCGCGTATTGGACCTGAGCGACGAGCGAGGCCTGCTGGCCGGTGCCATGCTGGCCCGGCTAGGCGCCGAAGTGGTTCAGCTGGAACCGTTGAAGGGCTCTTCCGCTCGCCGAGTGGGTCCATTCGATCCGGGAGTCACGGCGCCTGATAATTCCTTCTTCTGGTCGGCCTACGCGGCCGGCAAGCAAGGGCTTGCCTGCGACCTGGCGAGTGAGGAGGGCAGGGCGCTGGTGAGACGGCTGCTGTCCAAGGCTGACTTCCTGATCGACTCGGCCGATCCGGGCGTGATGAGCACGCTTGGGTTGGGCGTCGAGCAAGTCCGCGCAATCAACCCGGCACTGATCCATGTGTCTATCACTGCTTTTGGTTCCGAAGGGCCCAAGGCCGGATATGCGGCGACCGACCTAACTGTGTGGGCTGCGGGCGGGCCGATGCGGCTGACCCGGGACGGCGACCGGCCGCCGATGCGCTTCAGCGTGGCGCAGACCTTCCTAAATGCAGCCGCGGACGCCGCCAATGCCGCGTTGATTGCCCACTTCGCTCGAGTTCAGAGCGGACTCGGACAGCATGTAGACGTTTCCGCCCAGCAGAGCGCGACACTGTGCACATTGGCCGCTTCGTTGTCAGCTGCCTATCGGCACGAGGGCTTCACCCTCGGCGCCGCGAGTGGCGTCAAGTCGAACAAGAAGCAGCTGGATCTGAGCGGAAGCGGTGCCCGTACTCGTCGCTCGAAGTGGCAGGTACGTGACGGGCTGGTCGAAATGCATCTGGGCATTGGACCCGGGAGCGGTCGCTTCACCAATAACCTGTTCAAGTGGATGCTGGAAGAGGGCGCCTGCACTGTTGAAATGGGCGAATGGGATTGGGTGAAGCTGCCGCAGCGGATCATTGATGACAAAGTAACCGATGACGATCTGGAGCATGCCCGTACCTGCGTGGCCCAGTTCTTCAAGCGTTTCAGCAAGGAGGAAATGCTCGAGAAGGCACTCCAGCATCGCTTCCTCTGCGCACCTATCGCCAATACCCAGGATCTTCTGGACAGCCGCCAGCTCGAGTCCCGCAATTTCTTCTCTACCGTGGTCGAGCGTTC
Source organism: Pseudomonas sp. OTU5201 (assembly GCF_038440135.1). Lineage (NCBI taxonomy): Bacteria > Pseudomonadati > Pseudomonadota > Gammaproteobacteria > Pseudomonadales > Pseudomonadaceae > Pseudomonas > Pseudomonas sp. OTU5201. Next base: position 48,937 of record NZ_JASATC010000013.1, read on the forward strand.
CGGCCATGAGCGCAAGCTGCCGGGCAAGTTTGCCCACGGAGCGGACGGTGGATTTGCGCCGATCCGACCCGCTCCCTCCATCGGAGAACACACCGATGAGATCCTGACCGAGTGGCTGGGGCTTGAGGGCGAGGCCATCAATCAGCTTCGCTCGCAAGGAGTCATTGCATGACACTCGCTACCTTCGACGAACTTCGCGTGCTGGACCTGGCCTGGGTTGTGGCCGGCCCTCTGATTGGGCGTGCACTGGCAAGTGGCGGCGCAACGGTCGTGCGCGTCGAGTCCTCCAAGCGTGTGGATACCGCAAGGATGATGGGGCCGTTCCCGGATGGCGTAGCTAATCCGGAACGTTCGGCACTTTTCGAGAATTGCAACGTCGGCAAGCTTGGCCTGACGTTGGACATGTCCAGGGAAGAGGCCCGTGAAGTGATACGGGACCTGGTGGCCTGGGCGGACGTAGTCGTAGAGTCATTCTCGCCCGGGCAGATGAACAGCTGGGGCCTGGGGTTCGACGAGCTTCGCGCGATCAAGCCTGATCTAATCATGCTCAGCACGTCGCTGATGGGGCAATCGGGTCCGTGGTCGAGCTTCGCCGGATTCGGCAATGTGGGCGCGGCGATCTCGGGCTATCAGGCAATCGTGGGTTGGCCTGAAGCCCTGCCTGCCGGTCCCTACGGCCCCTACACCGATTTCGTGGCCCCACGTTTTGCGTTGCTCACGCTCCTCGCGGCCCTGGATCATCGCCGTCGTACAGGAGAGGGGTGTCACCTGGACGTTTCCCAGTGCGAAGCTGGCATTCAGTTCCTAGCTCCGCAAATTGCGGATTGCGCTGCCACCGGCAGGGTCGTAGAGCTCAAAGGGAACCGGGACCAGCGTTCGTCCCCGCACGGTGTGTTCCCCTGCAGGAACGCGGAGGATGACGCCGAATCCTGGGTGGCGATTGCCGTTACGGATGACGATCAATGGCTAAGGTTGGCCGAGTGCATGGGAGGCGCGTCGCTTTGTGAGGATGGGCGATTCACGACGCTGCAGGCACGCCAGCAACACGAGGACGAGTTGGAGCACTTGGTTGCCCAATGGACCTCGACCCGTGAGGCGTTCGAGGTCGAGGCAATACTTCAAGGCCTTCGTATTGCCGCCCATAATGTGGCTTCTTCCGCGGACCTGCTCGAAGACCCGCAGCTCCAGCATCGCCGGCATTTCATCGAACTGCCTCACGAGCTAATGGGCACCACGATCATCGAGAACGCCTGCTATGAGCTGTCGATGACTCCCGCGGTGTTCGAGACCGCCGCACCACATTACCGCCGCGACAATCGCCAGGTGCTCGAACACTTGCTTGGGTACTCGAGCGAGCGTATCGACGCTCTGGATGAAATAGGCGTGTTCATCTAGGAGGCCACCTATGAGCGAGAGTTGGAAAGAGGAGTGGTTGCCGCTGGTGGCTATGGTGGGTGAGTCCTTCGGTGGCAACGAAGTGGAATGGGGGGCGGACCCCATCGAGGCCGGTGCTGTACGCCGCTTTCTCGAACCCCTGGAGTTCGATTGCCCATTGCATTCAGACCCAGAGGTCGCTGAAACGCTGGGGTATGACAATTTGGTTGCGCCATACTCCAGCCTGCTGTCCTTTGCCATGCCCCCGCTCTGGTCTCCTGGCCAGGCGGTGTTCGTCAGCCAGGAAAGAGATGCGCAGCCGGTAGGTCCCGCCATTCGCCCGCCCCTACCGGAACAGGCCCCGGCCTGTTCCGGCTACTTTGCAACGGACATCGAGATGGACTACCTGCGGCCGGTTATGGTGGGTGAGCACCTGGGTAAACGGGGGCGCAAGCTGGTGGGGTGCAAGCTGAAAGAAACCCGGGTCGGACGAGGGGCCTTCGTGACCTTCGAATCTGAATTGGTCAATCGCCAGTTGGAACCCGTCGCACGTATGCGTACGTCGTTGTTCTTCTACAACCCCTCAACCGCCAATTCAGAGTGAGCCAATGAGTCCTCAATTTTGGGAAGACGTCGCTCAGGGTGATGCTCTGACGCCTCTCGCTTTTCCGCTTTCGGTCGCTCGGCTGGTAGTGGCGGCCGGAGCGAATCGTGATTTCAACGCCATCCACCACAATAGCGAGTACGCCAAGGCCACAGGCGCTCCAGAAATGTATGCCAATACCCTGTTCCTGCAGGGTATGTGGGAGCGCGCAGTACGCGATTTCATTGGTCTGAACGGACAGTTGCTCGGCATGAAAGGCTTTCGTATGAGCAGCTTCAACCTGGTCGGCGATACCGTCACGGTGAAGGGCGAGGTCATTCGGACATGGCGCGAAGGTGGTCGTGGGCTGATCGAGATCAGAATCTGGTCGGAGAATGCCAAGGGGATCAGCGTCGGACCTGGAAGCGTCATCGCGAGCATGCCCTGTCGGTTCGACATGCCTGATGGACTGGCGTGCTGAGGGGCGGGCCAAAGGACTAATCGATAGGAAACGACTCAATGGATACTTTGCTCAAGCTGGCCGCAGAAAGCGAGATTCGCAACCTGATTGCCGAGTACGCGCACAAGGCGGATGACGGGGATGCGGTAGGTTTTGCCCTGCTATTCAGCCCTGACGGCACGCTGGAAATTGGTGGACACCAACTTGTTGGCCGTCAGGCGATCCAGGAATGGCTGCCCACTACCTTGACGCAGGGCGCGCTGCGCCACCTGATGACCAACATCCATATCGTCATCGAGTCTGCCGATTCTGCGCGCTGCAGCCTCGATCTCCTGCTGCTGAAGCAGGTTGGTGACGAATGGAAAATCAGGATGACCTCGCGCTACGAGGATCGCTTGGTCAACGTCGACGGTAGCTGGCTCTTCCAGCATCGACACATCCTGATGCGCTGAACTCGAGATGTGAAAAAGCCCCGGGAGCCTATGCTCCCGGGGCTTTTTTTGTGCACAAGGCTCAGACCTGGAACTCGCCAATGAGTGACTTGAGTTGCGACACTTGCAGATTGAGTTGCTGGCTCGCCTGTTCCGTTCGATTGGCCCCTTCCGCCGTACGCTCACCCGAGGCATTGATTTGCACGATGCTGCGATCGATTTCGTGTGCGACAGCGGTTTGCTGTTCTGCCGCCGCGGAGATCTGCTGGTTCTGATCGACGATGTTGTTCACCAGATCGAGGATGTGGGCCAGGGCATGCTGCATCTGGTCCGAATGGGTCACCGTCGTTTCCGCCATGGTGTTACTGCTGTTCATGGCGCTGACCGCTTCGCCTACGCCACCCTGGACCTTGGCGATCATCTGCTCGATCTCTTCGGTGGATTGCCGGGTGCGCTTGGCCAGGCTCCGCACTTCATCGGCGACCACCGCGAACCCGCGGCCTTGCTCTCCGGCCCGGGCAGCCTCGATCGCCGCATTGAGCGCCAGCAAGTTGGTCTGCTCGGCGATTCCACGAATGACTTCCAGGACCTGGCTGATTGCCTGGCTGTCGCTGGCCAACTGATTGATCACGCGTACCGAGTGGTCGATTTCGGTGGCCAGGGCCCGGATGCTGTCCACCTGTACATTGAGCAGTTCTTTCCCACCCACGGTTTCTCGATTCACATCTTGCGCGTTACTTACGGCTGCCGCGGCGCTGCGAGCGACCTCCTGCACAGTGGCGGCCATTTGGTTCATGGCCGTGGCAACCTGCTCGATCTGGTCACGCTGCGCCGACACCTCCTGGTTGCTATGGCTGGAAACATTGGCGACCTGACCGGCCTGGTGCTCAACCGCCACGATGGTCTGGCCGACGCGCTCGATCAGGTCATGCACCTTGGCGATAGATACGTTGAACACCCGGCTCAAATCACCCAGCTCGTCCCGGCTGACGGTGGGTACGCTGACGGTCATGTCACCTGCGGCGACGTCGTCCATTACATCGCTCAGGCCGCGTAAGGTCCTGCGAATGGAGGCATAGAATCCGCTCGAGAGGTAAATGATGATCAGCAAGGTGATCACCAGCGCGCTCAGCAGCATGACCATCTTCTGGCGATCCTTTGCCAGGCGTGCATCTAGCCGCTCTTCCAGGTAGCCGAAGGAGGCCAGATTGAATCGCTGCCCCTTGTCCATCTCTTCCCCGATCGATTGGAACAGGTCCTGCCAGCTCGTTGCGAAGTCACCCGCAAACAGCACCTTGTTCTCTACCAAGGCGATCACGCCGCTGATCGAAGACCGGGTATCAGCCATGGGTCCCTCGAGCGAGGATCGGGCGTCCTCGTGTTCTTCGAGCAGCCGGGCCAGTTTCGTCGAGAAGTTACCTTCCAGTTTGTCCAGTTGGCTCAATTGCCCCTGAACGAGGTCGCTGTCGGCGGAACTCAGCATGCCTACGGCCAGCGCGGACGAAGCCTGGGCACGAACCAGGCTCAGCGATGCGTCAATTTCGCCACCCATCACCGTCATGATCCCGGTGAGGTCCCGAACCATTGATTGCTCATCGATACTCAGGTTGCTGCTGGCCGCGATTGATTCGATCAGCAGTTGCATGTTGGCCAGCTGCTTCTGCACCGTGTCACGCTCGGCCGCGTGCAGGCCATCGGCTTTTAGAGATTCGAGTGAGGTAAGGATTCCCTTGTGCAGGTCCGCCAGGCCGAACCCCTCCAGTGCTACGTACCCTGCTCCGGTCAGGGCCTGCAGCGCGCTGACGATTCGACCCTCGAGATCCGTGATCCGCTGGTTGATATCGCTGTTCTGCATGGTCAGCGGAGCCTTGGCTCTGATCGCCATCAAGCTCTCCAGGTCCATCAGGGACCTGCGAATCTGCAGGCTGTCCTTGAGCAGAGCTAGGCTGTTGCGTTCCGTTCGGGTCGCGGTGAATTGTTCGTATGCCGTGAGCACCAGAGAACCGCTGGTCGCGAGCAGGGCAGTGGTGAACAACGCACTGATCAGGCTGAACTTCATACCGAAACTCAAGCGGTTCATCAGGCGAATGGCGGGATTTATCAGCGTTTCCATGGCGTTCTCTTGTTGTTCTTGTGCGTGTCGGTAGACGGCGGTGCGAGCCTGAGCGGTGAACGGCTGTGTGAAGGACCAGGAGGGCTAGTGCATGTAAAGCCCGCCATTTACGTGCAATGACTGGCCCGTCACCGCGTCGGACAGTGGGGAGGCGAAGAACAGGAGGGTACGGGCGTATTCTTCCGTGGACGGGATGTAGCGAAGCGCCGCCTGCTCGCTGACCAGGCGCAATTCATGTTCTGGAGTGGTGCCGTTCTGCTCGGCGCGGGTCTCCATGACCTTCTTGACCTGCGGCCCCCACATGAATCCCGGGTGCATCGAGTTGACCCGGATGCCGTACTCACCGAGCTCCATGGCAATGGCGCGGGTCATGCGCTGGAGCGCGATTTTCGAGCCGGCATAGGCCTCGCTGCCCGGCAGGACTCTCTCCGCCGTCATGGTATTGATCATCACGACCCGGCCACTGCGCCGCTCCACCATATGGCGCGCCACCGACCGGGTCATCTGCAGGGTGGCGAAGACATTGATCTCGAAGCAGTCGCGATAGTTGGACAAGTCGGGCTGCGAATCCAGCAAGGTGACTCGCTGGGGCCAGTCGCCTCGGTAGGCGATGTTGATCAGGGTGTCGATTCGGCCGAAATGCCCGATGGCCGCGGCAACCGTGCGTTCGCAATCCTCGAGCAAAGCGATGTCGCACACCAGCGGTAAGCACTGGCGACCCTTGGCTCGGACCTCCTCCGCGATGCGTTCGACGTGCTCCGATCGGCGCGCCGTGATGACGAGATCAGCGCCGTGCTCGGCGAACAGCAAGGCGGCGTCACGCCCCAGGCCTTCACCCACGCCGGAGAGCAGCACGACCTGATCGATTAGTAGAGACATGGCCAATTCCTCTCTTTAGACATAGATATCTAGGTAATCTATATTATACATGTTGTGTGCTGATCAATGGCCGACAAGCCAAGAGGGCTGTATGGAGATAAAAGCGGGACAGGTGGCGGTGGTGACCGGAGCGGCTTCCGGGATCGGCTTGGCATTGTCGGAGGCCTTTGCGCGGCGCGGGGTGCGCGTTGCAATGCTGGATGTCGAGCGGGAGGCTCTGCAACGAGCTGCGGAGACGCTGGGTCTGGAAGCGGAAACGCTGCCGCTGGTGTGCGACGTGAGCGACCGCGACGCGCTGGAGAAGGCGCGAGAAAGGGTGCTGGAACGGTTCGGCCGGGTCGATATCCTCTGCAACAATGCGGGCGTCGTAGTGCCTTTCGGCCCTCTATGGGAGATCGATGTGGCTGACTGGGAGTGGATCCTCGGCGTGAACCTGCGAGGCGTATTCAATGGCTTGAGCGTCTTCACGCCTCTGCTGGTTGCGCAGGACAGCGGGTACGTCGTGACGACCGCTTCGATGGCCGGGGTTTCGACGATTGCGGGCAATGCTGCTTACAACGCGACCAAGCACGCAGCAATTTCGCTGACGGAAACACTGGATGCAGATTTGCGAGCGGCCGGTAGCCAGGTGGGCGTGACAGCCCTGTGCTGCGGCCTGGTGCGCACGCGCATTCGGGAGGCTGCGCGTAATCGCCCGGAGCAGACGGGTAAGCCGGTCCAGGTGCCTGAGGCTGCAGAGCGAGCCAGTGGAGCTGGGCACCTCGAGCCGGAGGAGGTGGCAGAGCAGGTGATGGACGCCATTCAGAAGCGTCAGCTCTATCTCTTCACCAACCCCGGCTCGGAAGCGCGCGTACGGGCGCGGATCGACCGTCTGTTGGCCGATCTCTGACTCAGTGCTGACCTGCTTGGAGCTCTGCCACGTGGTTTTCCGGCGTCTTGGCGGGGCGGGGCAACAGCAAGGCAGCGACCAGGGCTATCAAGCTACATCCCACCAGAAACAGGAACGCCAGGCGGTAGGCATCGGCACTCGGCAGCGGTACTCCTTCGCCCGGCGGGCTCACCATGGAACTGGCCAGGAGCATGGCCAGTATCTGGCTGCCCAGTGCTGCGGTCGTGCTCCGGCAGACTTGGGCCAGGCCCATGGCCTCGCTGGTGCGGTTCGCCGGCGTGGCAATGACGACCTGGTTGCTTGCCGCGCTGAACAGTACGGTGATACCGAAGCTGAAAACGATGACGGTGGCCAACAGCACGGACATCGAATTCAAGGTCACCAGGGGGGGCAGCCAGGCCAGCAGAACCATGGCGCTGCCGACAAGCATCGCGGTACGCGCGCCATATCTGGCGGCGAGCAGCCCGGCGACGGGCCCAGCAAAAAAGCCCATGAAGGTGGCGGGCTGCTTGAGCAACGAGGCCGCCGTAGCGCTCAGGCCAAGTCCGGCACCGGTCCATTCGGGTTGCTGAGCGAGGCCAAGGATCACCGAGGCTCCGATCATTGGACCAAGCCCGATCGCAGCGAACACCAGGTTGGCCAGCAGAATCCTTCGCTCGGTAAAGAGGCGCACATTGATCAATGGGTGGGAGTGACGCAGCTCATGGCGAATCCACAGGGCCAGTAGGACCAGGCTGGCGAGCAGCAGCCCGCCACTTTTCAGCTGTAGCCATCCGGACTTGGCCAGGGTCAACGACAGCATCAACCCGGAGATGGCGGGCACGAAGAGGACTCCACCCAACACGTCCAGCGGCTCCTTCTCGGTCTGCGCTACGGACGCCGGCACGTAGGTCCACACTGCCAAGAAGCCGATAGCGGCCAGCAGGGCGCTGAAGTAGAACATGGCATGCCAATCGAATTGGTCGATGATGGCTCCGGCCACCAGGAACGCCAGGCCGGAGCTGACGCCCATGACCCCGCCCATGACACCGATGTTGAATGACAGGGCCCTGGGCTCCATGTTTTCTCGCATGAGGCCCAGGCACAGGGGCAGGACGGCGCCTGTCACGCCTTGGAGGGTACGGCCGAGAATGACGCCATACAGATCGGTCGAGACCGCACTGATCAGCGAGCCGCATGTCGCGATGGCCAGCACGATCATCAGCATTCTGCGTCGGCCGTAGATGTCGCCCAGTCGCGCGAACAGGGCGACGCTTCCCGCTGCGACGATGAAGAAACTGGAGAGCACCCAACTGACAGCCGCCGGGTCACCGAAGACGCGATTGAGGGTCGGCAGTGCCACGAATGCCATGCTGACTTCAAAGGTGCTGGTGATCTCGGCGATGGCCAGGGCCACCATGATCAGCCATACAGGAAATCGTGTGCGGGTCGTCATTGTTGTTCCCTTCTGCTGGTAAAGCTCATCCTGGAGCGGGTCATGGTCGGGCCTTTACTGGCCCTATCCTGTAAATGAAATACAGCGACGAGAGCGTGATCACACCACTCGCGACTATCGCCTGGGAAATCGAAGCTGTGTCCGGGTGGTCTCCACCGCTGAGCTGCATCATCACGGTCACCCCCGTCAGGCCAAGGACCTGGAAGCTCTGCTGTCCGATCGCCGCGAGCGTCGTGGCGGCTCCGGTGTCCTCGGGCGCGATCCCATGGAAGATCATTACTGCGGTGGTACTCGCCACCAGGGAGCGGAAGAAACCGAACGCGAGCAGTAACGCGCCGATCAGCAGTGGCGAGGAGGTGGGGGAGAGGTAGGCGCAACAGATGAACGATAGAACGGCACCAACAGTTCCGAGTGCCATCACGCAGCGGCCGCCATAGAGATCGACCCAGCGATAGGTGAAGGGTTTGGTGAGCAACGAACCGATGGCGATCATGACGATGAGTACGCCGGTAGTCGATGGCGAGACCCCGAGGCCCGACTGCAACAGCAGCGAAAGCAGAAAGGGCGCGGCGTTCATCAGTAGTCGGCAGCACAGGTCGGTGCACAGTGCACGGCGGAACAACTCGAGTTGGAACAGTGGCAGCTTCAATAGGGCATGGTCGTATCGCTGGGCATGAGCGATGGCAAGCAGGCCGAGCAGCAGTCCCATCACCACCGCCATGCCGCCGATTCCCCAGGACGCCCTGGACAAGGCGATCAGCCCAAAGACCAGAGTCAGCAGTGCCAGGCTCGTGACCACAATGCCAAGCGGATCGACTCGGCGGGGTGAAGCTTCGCGGAAATTGTCCAGAAGCAGGTGCACGGCCAACATGCTTGTCAGCCCCAGTGGCAGGTTGATCAGAAAGATCCAGCGCCAATTCGCGTACTCGACCAATACCCCGCCAATCAACGGGCCGAGCATCGGACCGAGCAGCGCGGGCAAGACGAAGGTGGTGTAGGCGCGCACTCGCTCTTCGGCGACGAAGGTGCGCATGATCATCAGGCGGCCAACCGGCAACAGCAGCGCCCCTGCAGCACCTTCGACAAATCGCGCTGCCATCAGCGTCGGCAGTGAGGTGGACAACGCGCAGGCCAGCGAGGCGACGACGAACACCAGGATGCCTGTCTGGAACACATTGCGCCCACCGAACCGGTCAGCCAGCCAGCCACAGGGCGGTACCGCCGCCGCCGCGCCGAGCAGATAGGCCGAGATAGTGGCCGAAACAGCCAGCATGTCGCGATCCAGGTCAGCGGCAATCGCGGGCAGCGCGACGGCGATGGACGTGGCGTCGAGGGTTTGCAGCAGGACTGCAATGCCCAGCACCCAGGGCGTCAGGTTAGACGTGCGCATGGGCTTCATCGCTTCCGTCATGCTTCGCCGGTGCCGTTCGCGGAGCTTGGGCCTCCTGACTCATGCGGTCGTGTGCTCGAAGGACAGCCGGTCCTGCCCGTTGCGAATCAAGAGCATGGCGCGGACTACGAAAGCCAATCCGATCAGGCTGAACAGCGAGGAGGCGAACATGCCATAGGCAATGGCACGAGTGCCGGCCCAACTCGCCAGATGGTCATTGAGTATGCCGAGCAGCAGCACCCCGAGGCCGTACGAACCGAAGTTGAAGGCTACCAACAAGATCGAGAGTGTGGTGCCGCGCATGGCGGGCGGACACAAGGTCGTGATCACGCTGTAGCCGGTTCCTATGTAGAACTGTGCGAAACAGGCGAGCAGCGAAATCAGCACGACGACCGTCGCGGTGCCGGGCTCCGTCAGGAAGGTGAGTGCGGCGAACACTATCGACAGGGTCAGGCCCAGGATGGGGCAGAACAGCTTGCGCCATTCCTCACGTCGTCCAAGGTAGTCCGCGAGGAAGCCCGCGCCCGCGGCGCCAGCGGAGCCACACAGCCCCAGGGCGAGGGAGGACGCCAATCCCGCTTGCTGTATGCTCATCCCGTGGACACGCATGAGAAAGCTGGGCGTCCAGACGGTGATGACCGCAGGCAGAACCGTGCAAAGGACCATCGCCAGCAACATGTTGAACAAGGCCCGATCTCGCCAGATGTGCCCCAGGACGGCCGAGAGTGGGATCGAATCCTGATACGGGCTGGGTGGGTCGTAGCGGCCGCGCTGGGGTTCACGAATAGTCAGCAACAGGAGCAGCGCGACCAGCAGTCCTGGTAGCACCGCTATGAAGAACGCTGCGCGCCAGCCGAAATGCGCGGCGATGTAACCACCCAGCGCCAGGGCGAGAAAGGCGCCAATGGGCGGGCCGAGGGAGTAAAGGCCCATAGCGGTGGCGCGTAACTTGCGCGGGAAGGTATCGCTGATGATGGACAAGCTGAGGGGGGAGAATCCTGCTTCGAATGCCCCCACCCCGATGCGCGAGAGAAACAGCAGGTAGACCGTCGTCGCCAGCCCCGCGACACCGGTCATGAGACTCCAGGCGCTGATCAGCGCCACCAGCAGATTCCTGCGATTCACGCGGTCCCCGAGCATACCGATTGGAATGCATGCCAGTGCGAAGGGGATCGTGGTCGCCAGCCCCGCAAGCAGGCTGACTGTTGTATCGCTGATGCCGAACTCGGCTTTGATGGGTTCGATCAGGACCGAAATGATCTGCTTGTCCAGCGAGTAGACGGCGTAACCGCAGATCAACAGCAACAACACGTACCATTGGGAGCGTGCGTCCTTTTTCTCTTCAACTGCTGAGGCGGTTGCTGATTCGTCGGTTCGCATCGTGCTTCCTCTTCGATTTTCCGTGGCCGTACGAGAGCCCGCCGATCAAGCAGCGTGCCGGTCAGTTGGAGAAGTCACGCGGGCAGTGGAAGTGCCCGCGTGTTACCTCACGCCGGTGAACCGGCGCGCTCCCCCTTTATGATGTCTGCCGCTTTCTCGGCAATCATCACCGTGGGGGCATGGGTGTTGGCCGATACCAGGCGAGGCATGACGGAGGCATCCACTACACGAAGGCCCTTGAGCCCGTGGACTCGCAGGGATGCATCGACGACGCTGGAGACAGGGTCGATGCCCATGCGGCAACTGCCCACCGGGTGGTAGGCGGAAGCGCCCGCGGCGCGAATGTAAGCCGTGAGGGCTTCATCGCTCTCGGCCTTGGCGCCAGGCGCGGTTTCTTCCGCCCGGATATCGTCCAATGCCGGCTGCGCGATGATTTCCCGGCAGAGGCGAAGCCCCGCGATGGTTGCCTTCAGGTCACGATCGTCGGCCAGGAAGTTGGTGACGATCTCGGGGGCGTCATCGGCACTGTTGCTACGGATGTGCACATGGCCACGGCTGTTTGGGCGGCAGACGTTCATGCCGAGCATCATCGCGGCGTCCGGATTCTGCACCACGGTCTTGCGTACGGGGTCGCGAATGAAACTGAGCGGCATGCCCATGAACTGCAGGCCGACTTCTTCGCCCTCGATCTGCACACTGCCGTGTCCGCAGATCTGCGTCGGCGTGCCGTTCATGTGGCCGCGCTTGAAGAACAGGTAGTTCGCCACGTTGACGGCTGCGCGCCAGCCGTTCAGTTCCGCACCCATGCCACGGATGTTCTTCAGGGCCTGCACGACGAAGACCAGGAAGTGGTCCTGCAGATGTTCGCCCACTGCTGGAAGGTCGTGGACCATCTCGATGCCCAGATCGCGCAGGCGCGCGGTCTGGCCGACGCCTGAAAGCTCCAGCAACTGGGGCGAACCGATGGCACCGGCGCTGAGAATGATCTCCGCTCCATGGGCGATGTGGGTCTGGCCATTCTGTTGGTACTGCACACCCACGGCCTGTTGCCCTTCGAATAACACGCGCTCTGCCTTGGCGTGGGTTTCGACACGAAGGTTCGGTCGATCCAGCACAGGCTCGAGATAGGCGGCGGCCGAACCACAGCGACGACCGTCGTGATAGAAGACCTGGGCCTGTCCGATACCGGAAGCGTGGATGCCGTTGTAGTCGTCAGTGCTGCCTACGCGTGACTGCCCCGCGGCCTCGACTATCCGGGCGCTGAGGGGATGGAAATTGGGCACCGGATTGACCTTGACCGGGCCGAACTCGCCACGTGGCCAGGGGGAATCGCCACAGTAGTGCTCCAACTTGCGCAGGTAGGGCTCGACCCCCGCCCAGTCCCAATCCACCAGCCCTTCGGCCGCCCAGGCTTCGTAGTCTTCCTTGAGACCGCGTACGTAGAGCATGGCGTTGATGGAGCTGGAACCACCGAGCAGCTTGCCGCGAGGGTAGGGCATCTGACGGTCATTGAGATGGGGCTCCTTGCCTGTTTCGTAGCACCAGTCATAGCGCGGCTTGTTGAGCATCAGGGCAAAGCCGAACGCCAGGCGAACTTTCAGGCTGGCAGCGTCGCCTCCCGCTTCCAGCAACAGCACCCGGCAGCCGGGGTCTTTGCTCAGGCGGTTGGCAAGCACGCAGCCTGCCGACCCCCCGCCGACGATAACGTAATCGTATCTTTCCACTTCGGACTCCCTTCGGTTCAACCGCCGATGGACTTGGGTGCCGCGGCCATGAACACGACCTTGGTTTCCTGGTAGGAAGCCAGGCCTTCGGGGCCACCATCGCGGCCGATGCCCGAGTGCTTGAAGCCACCGAAGGGGAAGGTCGGATCATTGGTCCAGGTGTTGTGGGTCATGTTGCCCGCCCGCACCTGGCGGCAGACGCGGTAGGCGCGTTCGGGATCGCTGGTGTACACCGCGCCGTTGAGACCATAGGCCGTGTCGTTGGCGATGCGTACGGCATCTTCCTCGCCCTTGTGCTTGATCAGTACGGCGACCGGTCCAAATATCTCCTCGCGGGCGATGACCATGTCATTGGTGCCGGAGAAGAGGGTGGGCGCAACGAAGTAGCCTATATCCAGGTCGCTCGGACGGCCGCCGCCGGTGATCAATCTGGCGCCTTCGCTCCTGCCTTGCTGCAGATAGCCCATGACCTTGTCGTACTGGCGCTTCATGGCGATGGGGCCGTAGGCCGTCTGCGGATCGAGCGGATCGCCCACCTTGAGGGCTTTCAGGCCGGCGCTGATGGCTTCGGCAAACTCGTCGTGGCGATGCTCGGGCACGATGATCCGGGTGAGGCCGGCGCACATCTGTCCGGCGTTCATGGTGAAGTGGGGAATCAGGTTGGGGACGACCTGCTCGGGATCGATGTCGTCGAGGATGACGGCAGGGGATTTGCCGCCCAGTTCCAGGCTGACGCGGGCCAGCCGGTCACCGCATACGGAGGCGATATGACGGCCCGCCGCGGTGGAGCCGATCAGGCTGACCTTGTCGACATCGGGGTGACGGACTAGGTGGTCGCCGACTTCACGGCCAGCCGGGACGAAGTTGAATACGCCGGGCGGGATACCTGCCTCTTCCAGACACTCGGCTATCTGCCAAGCGAAGAGCGGGGTTTCCGGGGCAGGTTTGAGGATCACCGAGCAGCCGGCCGCAAGCGCTGGGGCGATGATCTTGCAGGACAGGGAAGCCGGAGCGTTCCAGGGGGTGATGGCGGCGACGACACCCATCGGCTCCTTGACCACGATGCCCACGCCGTTGCCGCGGCTTTGCGGGCGCACGTCTTCGAACTTGCCATTCAACGCCAGATTGCCGTAGTAGCTAAACAGGCCGAAGGGGGAGAAACCACCCGGGCCTGCCAGGCTCACCGCGCAGCCCATCTCGGCGGTCCAGCTCTTGCTGAATTCCCCGGCCCGACGCTTCATGATCTCTGCCACCTGAAGCAGCTTGGCGCCACGTTCCGCATAGGTCATGCGCGCCCAGGGGCCGAACTCGAAGGAGCGGCGGGCCGCTTCGACCGCCTTGTTGATGTCGGCGACCGACGCTTCCGGCGCACGGGCAATAACCTGTTCGTTGGCCGGGTAGATGACTTCCAGGCGCTTGTCGCCGGTCGGTTGGACCCACTGGCCGTCGATGTAGAAATGCTCCGGATGGGCCAGCGTAAAGAAGTCGGTGTAATTGTTAAGCATGACGTTTACCTTTGCTCACGAGCTTGATTGTTGTTATGGCCAGATCGAGCTACGCCTTGGTTATCTCGACCATCAGCTGGCGAATGCCGTAGGCGATGAAGTGGGTCTGGCGCACGATGCTGTCATTGCCCTCAACCAGCCGAATCGACGTCGATTGAGCAAGAATGCGAGTCAGCGCTGTGCGCATCTCGGCGCGTGCCAGTTGGTTACCGATGCAGAAATGGATGCCATGGCCGAATGCCAGGTGTTGAGTCGCGGCCTTGCGATTGACATCAACTTTCTCTGCATCCTGATACTGCTGCGGATCGCGATTCCCGGCGCCCCAGCGCAGGTCCAGGACGGTGCCCTTTGGAATCGGCGTTTCGCCCACCTGAGTGTCCTGAGTGGCTATTCGGAAAAGTCCCTGTAGCGGGGCGTCAAGGCGCAGCACCTCCTCGCAGTAGTTGCGGATCAACTGTGGGTTGGCACGTAGCTCGCTCTGTAGTGCAGGGTCCTCGGCCAGACGGAGGATTGCAGCCGTGATGGCGTTGGTGGTGGTTTCGTTGCCGGCCACCAAAAGTTGCTGAAGTATGGAAACCAACTCGCGCTCGCTCATGAGCTCACCATCGAGCTGCATGTTGGCGAGGTCACTGAGCAAAGTTTCCGTCGGAGTCTTGCGGGCTTCCCGGATCATGCCGGCGAAGAATTGCTGCATCTCGATGACACGCTTGGCTACATCGATCAGTTGCTCTTCGTTTAGTCCCTGATTGGCTTGTTCCAGCAGTGCATCCGACCAGCGTTTGAAGTCGCTGCCACGCTCCGGTGGTACCCCGAGCTGTTCGGCGATCATGCGGATGGGGAGCGGAATAGAGAATGCCTTGACGAAGTCGAAGGGGCCTTGGGGGAAGGCCTCGATCAGCGAGTTGGTAACCGACAGGATGGTTTCTTCCGCAGCGCGAACCCGCAGGGCATTGAACGCCTTGTCGACCAACGAACGGTAGCGGGTATGTGAAGGCTGGTCGTTGGTCACCAGCGTATCGAGATGCTCGAAACCTTCGGCTTTGAAGAGGGCGCTGATTTTCTGGTTCAGCTCGGCGGAACGGCTGCCCAACTGCCCAGTGCGGTTGGAGAACGTCTGGGGATCATCGGCAATTGCCCGGATGTCCGCGTAACGGGTAACCACGTAGAACTTGGTCAGCGGATCCTGATAGATGGCCTTTTCTTCACGAATTGCATCGTAGGTGGGGAAGGGGCACACCATGGTTTCCGGCATGGCCATCGACATCGGGCAAGTGGGCTTGTTTTGTTCCATGTTCGATCCTCTTGTTCTAATCGTTGATCGTTGAGCCGATAACGCCGACGGACATCGGATTTGTCAGGTCAGTCAGCAACATTTCACGCTGTTGCCCTTACCGGCGGAGCAGGGTCTGTGTCATCTCTTCGAAACCGGGGGCAGTGATGAAGCCGGTCTGGAACTCCAGTGCTGAGCGGAGGTGCTCGTCTGGATCGCTAATGCTGGCTAGATGACTTACGGCTCTCAGTGGCTGACGGGGTAAGGAAGCGAGTTTGGTGGCCATCTCCAGCGCAGCGTCTCGGGCACTTTCGCATGCAATCGCCAATCCCCAACGTTCAGCTGTCGGCCCATCCACTCTGTCGGCTTGCAACAGGCGCCAGAGAGCCTGCTGTCCGCCCCGGCGAACGACGTAATAGGTGCCGCCGGTTGCTGGGATCAGGCCTGCCTTGATCCACCCTTGGGCTATCCAGCCCTGACTGCCGATGAAGGTCGCACTTCCGGCAAGCGCCAGGTCGCAGCCAAAGCCCACCGCCGCGCCATCGACGGCTGCAATGAACGGTACGGGGCATTCCCGAATCGCACGGAATACGCCCTGGAACTCACCGTAGATGGCGGTCTTCACCGCATCGGCACCTTGCTTGGCCAGGCGTACGATTTCCGGGAGATTGCCGCCGGCGCAGAACGCCTTGCCGTTCGCCGACAGCACAATGGCTGCGATGCTGTCGTCAGCATTGCCTGATTCGAGCGCCAGACGCAGTTCGCGGCCTTCAGTCGGCCCCAGTGCATTGCGGACCTCAGGCCAATCGAGGGTGATCTCGAGCACGTCGCCGTGACGTTGGGTTTGAACCGGCATGTGTACTCCTCAGGAAATGGAAAAGCCGCCGTCGACTATGAGTGTCTGGCCAGTGATGTAGGCGCCAGCTGCACTGACCAGCATTAGGATCGGGCCGGCCACTTCGTTCGCATGGGCTGCGCGTCCCAACAGGATTCGGCCAGCAGCCAGAAGCAGACCACTCGGCGGTGTGTGGCTGGCCGCCTTGGGTTTGGGATCCAGGGGGGCAACGGCACCTGGCAGGATGGAGTTGACCAGGATGTTGTCGCCGGAGAACTCGAGCGCCGCGGATTGGGTAATCGAATCCAACGCCGCCTTGGAGGCGTTATAGGTCACCTGGTCATGGACGGCGGTGCGTATCCCTCCAATAGAGGAGATGTTGACGATACGACCGCCATTGCCTGCCGCACGCATCAAAAGAGCTGCTTCCCGAAGCACCACGAAGCAACCCCAGACATTGATCTTCTGCATGTCCTCCCATTGGGCGCGCGTGACGCTTTGCAGCGAGTATCGGGGATAGATGCCTGCGTTGTTGATGAGGATGTCCAGTCGCCCACAGGCTTCGTTGACGCGGTGAAACAGAGCACTGATCGAGTCATCGTTGGCCAGATCGAAGCCAACGGCGAAGCTGGCGTTACCCAGCTCCTCGGCTACCGCTTCAGCGCCCGCCAAATCCTTGTCGGCGACTACGATCTGCGCTCCGGCAGCGGCCAGGAGGCGCGCGGTGGCTTTGCCGATGCCACAGGCCGCGCCGGTGACGACGGCGACCTTGCCGGCCAGCGCGAAAAGTTCGTTGACCGGACTCATGACAGCAGCAACCCGCCGCCTTCCACCACGATCATTTGGCCGGTGACTCGGCGGGCAGCCGGAGAGGCGAAGTACGCGACCGCGGTGGCGATGTCGACGGGATCATTCTTGCCCAGGGGGATGAGTGCTTCGCGGCGACGTTTCTCTTCGCCAATCTTCGGGTCGATGGCGCCCGAGCTGTGGGCAAGGTTGGTCTCGGTGGTGGTGGGGCCGGGGGCTACACAATTGACGGTGATACCGAATTCACCCAGCTCCAGGGCCGCCGCTTTGGTCAGCATGGGAATGGCCGATTTGCTGGTGCAGTATGCCGCCGCACGCTTGTAGGGCTTGCAGGCAGCGGTGGAGGCGATGGCGATGATCCGACCACCATGGCCTTGGGCGATCATGGCCTCAGCGGCGGATTGAATGCAGAACAGGTTGCCGCGGATGTTGATGTCCATATAGGCGTCCCAGTCCTCGGCGGTGAGTTCCAGGATTGGTTTCATCACCTTTGACCAGCCCGCGTTGTTGACGAAGATGTCGAGCCGGCCGAAGCGGGATACGGTTTCCCGGACCGCGGCATCCACCGATGCGCGATCGGTGACGTCAAGGCGGGTATGGGCTACTGCATGTCCGGTGGCAGCAAGCTCTGCGGTGGTGGCTTCCACCCGGTCGCTGATGTCGGTAAGCATCACTTTGGCGCCGCGTTTCAGCAGCTCTTCGGTAATTGCACGCCCCAGGCCGTAGCTTGCGCCAGTCACCAGAGCCACTTGGCCTGCCAGTTCGGGTTCAGTCACGCTGCATCCTCGCTTATTTGGATAACCTCGTTAGCTATGTTTGCAATGTAGTGCTAAACAAGCAGGGATGCAATAGAGGCTGGGATGCGATCCAATGCGGCTTTTGCGACTTTTCTGACCAGGCAGTGGGGGCTGGATGTAGGAAATTCAGTACCTTGGCTTGGTAAAGTTAGATAAACAACTGGCTAAGTTATCTACTCCGTGACATAGTCACGGCAACGTGTTTCAGGAGATTACGATGGCAAGAAAGGCCAGCGACAACGGCGGCGACAGCGCGCTGATGTCCTCTATCGGGGACGACCTGCGTCTTCCCAAGCTTTCGCACATGGTGGCGGGGCGGCTGCGCGACCAGATCGCTTCCGGCAATCTCAAGGCTGGCTCGATGCTGCAGCCGGAGAGCAAGTTGCTGGAGTTGTTCAACGTCTCGCGACCAACCCTGCGCGAAGCGCTACGGATCCTGGAGGCCGAAGGGCTTATCAGTATCGGGCGCGGTATGCGTTCGGGGGCCACGATTCTGGGGCCAAGCATCCAGAAGGTCGCTCAGTACGCGAACTTCATGCTTGCTGCCGACGGCGTCACCATGCGTGACCTGCATCAGGCACGGATGTTCTTCGAGCCTGGCGTCATTCGGTCATTGAAAGGGCATGGCACTGAATTGAAAGGTGCCTGCGAGGAGTTGAGGGCGTGCGTCACTCATCTCCAGCGAGCGCTTGAAGACAAGCAGTACGTCGAGATCGTTACGGGTACTAACCGCTTCCACGATCTGCTGGCACGGGCTTCCGGTAACAAAACCATCGCCATGCTGCTGAGTGTGCTGCAGACCATTTCCCATGGTATCTACTCGATCAATCTCACCGAACAAGGCGAGTCGGCTGAGGCCTTGCACAAGAACATGACCAAGACGGTCTCGGGATACGACGCGCTTTGCAATCTGCTCGAGAAGGGCAAAGTGGATGAAGCGGCCGCATTCTGGCAGCGCTACATGGAGCGTGCTCTCGACTTCCTGGATAAGACCAGGCTGGGTGAGCGCAAGCTCATCTCCAACTCTGTGAGTGCTGGTCCGGCCTGATGCGTCCGAGAACGGGTGGTGGCCTGTGCCATACACCCGTTTGTCCGCGTTGATTGGCGTCGCTTTCCATAGTTGATTTCAATTCGCTCCTGCAGGCCATTTCAGTTACTGCAGTCCCTCCTTGCACCACCTCCCTATCGGCTAGCCACCGATGCATCCTCGCGCGGCAATCTGGATTGATCATGTCGCGTTGCTCCTGCCCCCCCTGTGCTGTCCATTTGACGAAATCGTCCACTAGAGCGAGCTGTATTGGCTCGTCGTTCGCTCGCGTCTTCTTCTCTCGATACGGCGTCACCTCCGTTGATGCACTTTCGCAAGGTTGCGTGGATCAAACCGCTGAGCGGAAATTCCTGTGATCAGCGGGCTCTCTGCCAGACCCGTTACGCTCATGCTTGACTGCGGATTCGACCTGCCTGGATGAGCTCTCGGTTGTGACGTTCGGGTTTGCAGTAGGCGATTGCATGCTTGATTTGTGTGACCTAGCAGTCTATAACTTAGCTAACTAATTTATCTAATAAGAAGGTGCATTGGTAATGGAGCTGGAGAAGCTGTTTCGGCCGCGCTCAGTCGCGATCATCGGCGCGTCCGACAAGAACCCCTGGTCGGCCCTAGTAGCCAAGAGCCTCAAGGCGCTGGACTTCAAAGGGCCCGTGCACCTGGTCAATCGCCGAGGTACCGACGCCTTGGGCCAGAAAACGGTGCAGTCCTGCGCCGAACTCGGCGAGGTGGACGCCGCGTTCATCGCCGTGCCCGCGGTGGCACTGCTTGATGCCATCGAAGACATGGCGGCGGGCGGTATTCGATACGGTGCGGTGGTGACTTCGGGCTTTGCCGAGACCGGTGAAGAGGGGGCCGCCGAACAGGCTCGTATCTTCGCCAGGGCCAGCGAACTCGGCATCACGCTCCTGGGGCCCAATAGCCTGGGCTTCTCGAACTTCACCGACAGCGTTTCCCTCTCTGCAATTCCCATCAAAGTGCCGGCACTGGGGAACCCGCGCGTGGGCCTGGTCAGTCAGAGTGGTGCGACTGCCGCAATGATCAGTGCATTTGCACATCAGCAGGGTGTCAGCCTCACCTACTCGGTGGCCATGGGCAATGAGGCCATGGTGGATATGGCCGATGTCATCCAGTTCCTGGTGGAGGACGAGGCGACTCGTGCCATCGCGGTATTCGCCGAGTCGATCCGTGATCCGCTGCGGTTTGAGTCGGCTGCCCGTGCAGCCGCCCGTGCCGGCAAGCCTATCGTCATCCTGAAAATCGGCACCGGTGAACTCACCGCGACCGTTGCCCAGGCACACACCGGTGCGCTGGTAGGGGATGATCGCGTATTCCAGGCAGTCTGCGATGCATTCAATATCGTCCGAGTGTCCTCTCTCGAAGACCTGGTCGTGACCGCGGATCTGCTTGCCGCCACCGGTCCCATTGATGCGAGCAAGGGGTTCGCGCTGGTTTCCCCGTCCGGTGGGGCATGCGAGATTTTTGCTGACCGCGGCGAGGAAGTGGGCATTTCGTTCCCGCAGTTTA
Source organism: Pseudomonas sp. OTU5201 (assembly GCF_038440135.1). Lineage (NCBI taxonomy): Bacteria > Pseudomonadati > Pseudomonadota > Gammaproteobacteria > Pseudomonadales > Pseudomonadaceae > Pseudomonas > Pseudomonas sp. OTU5201. The sequence continues at coordinate 69,381 of NZ_JASATC010000013.1, forward strand.
CCCCGGCGACCCTTGAAGTGCTCTCCGGGCTGCTTCCTGATTTCGGGACCGCTCACAATCCCCTGGACGTCACGGGCGCCGTGATGCGCAATCCGGAAATCTACTCCGGCGCCATCAAGGCCCTGAGCCAGGACCCTGCAATCGGGTTCATCGGCGTAATCGCCGAGATACCTTCGTCCCCCGAAACCGCATCCCCCATGTCCGAGGGTTACATGCGGGAAGTGTCACTGGGCTTCAGTACCTCCGGGGCGCGTGGCTGTCTGATCCAGCAGGTTCTCAAGCCGGTTACCGCGTACGGTCTCGAGCTTCTCGGGGTCCACGCATTGCCGGCGCTCACGGGGGGAATCGATCACGCAGTGCGTGCCATCGGTCACCTCTATCAGTGGTCGCGCAAGCAAGGTGAGGAATTGCCGCCCGTGCGTTCCGGCTCCGTGGCGAGTTCGGTCAAGCCGGCGACCGAGCGCGACACATTGGCGTTTCTCGATTCGACCGGCGTCCCGGTCATTCCTCAACAGATTGTCGCCAGCCGCGCCGAGGCGGAGGAAGCTGCACGTAAGCTCGATGGCCCTCTGGTCCTCAAGATTCTATCCCCGGACATCCAGCACAAGACCGAGGTCGGCGGCGTCCTTCTCAACCTGGAAGGGCCCGATGCGGTAGGTGAGGGCTTCGATAGCATCATCCGCAATGTCCAGGCAGCCAAGCCTGCTGCCCGTATCGAGGGTGTCATCGTCTCGCCTATGCGCAAGGGCGGCGTCGAACTACTGGTGGGCGTGGCCCGCGACCCGGTTTGGGGCTTGGTGCTGGCGGTCGGGCTTGGTGGTGTCTGGGTCGAGTTGCTGGGCGACACGCAGCTGCGCTTGTTGCCCGTGTCTGCAGCCCAGGCCAAGGACATGCTCTCCGGCTTGAAGGCCAACAAACTGCTCACCGGATACCGCGGCGCCAAGCCGGCGGACCTGGACGAACTGTCTCGCGTAATCGCCCAAATCGGTGATGCCGCCCTGGCCCTGGGCGACGATCTGGATGCGTTGGAGATCAATCCCTTACGTGTCGACGGTGCAAATGTCGAAGCGCTTGATGCGCTCGCCATCTGGCGCGCCTAACAACAATAAGTAGAGGTACCCATGAACAACGAATTGTGCCGGATGACCGGGGCCGAGTTTCCGCTATTCGCCTTCAGCCACTGCCGCGATGTTGTCGCGGCGGTTAGCCGCGCCGGTGGTTTCGGCGTGCTCGGCGGAAGCAGCTTCACGCCCGAAAGCCTGAAGATGGAGCTGGACTGGATCGACGCGCATGTCGACGGCAAGCCCTACGGTATCGACATTCTCATTCCCGAACACCAGGCGGTTTCCTCGGACATCAGCTTCGAGGAGCTGGTAGACAAGATTCCCTTCCGACATCGCGACTTCGTGGTGGATCTGCTAGCCAGATACGACGTGAAGATCGCCCCGGAAAACGTCATCAATCGCCGTCGCCCACCGACCCTGTCGGACGTGGGGGAGGCCCTGATGGACGTGGCGTTCCAGCATCCGATCCGATTGATTGCGAACGCCCTGGGCATTGCACCGAAATCCATGATCGAGCGCGGTCGCCAGCACAATGTGCCGGTGGCGGCCCTGGTCGGCGCGAAGGAGCACGCCATCCGCCAGGTCAATGCTGGAGTCGACATCATCGTGGCCCAAGGCGGCGAAGCCGGCGGACATTGCGGTGAGGTCTCGACCCTCGTGCTGGTGCCCGAAGTCATTCGTGCAATCAAGCCCATTCGCGACGTACCGGTGCTGGCTGCCGGCGGCATCATGACCGGTCAGCAGATGGCCGGCTGCATGGCCATGGGGGCCCAGGGCGCCTGGACCGGCTCGATCTGGCTTGCCACCACCGAAGCGGAAACCAGCGAAACCTTCCGCGAGAAAATGGTGAAAGCGACCTCGCGAGACACCGTCCGCTCCAGCGCACGGACCGGCAAACCCTGCCGACAGTTGCGCTCTGCCTGGCACGATGCCTGGGAAGCACCGGACAGTCCGGGAGCTCTGCCCATGCCGCTCATGCCCATGCTCAGCAATCAACCTCTTGCGGCCGTCGATCGCGCGGCGGACGCGGGCAACCCGCTGGCGCGCGAACTGGTCACCTACTTCGTGGGGCAGGGCGTCGGCCTGGTGGACAGCATCCGCTCCTCCCGTGAGGTGGTGGAGACCTTCAAGCTCGAATTTGCAGACGCGTTCGGCGAGCTGTGCTCGGCACTGGAAGAGTAGGGGGCGGCATGAGCGCACTGAATCTTGCCGCCCTGGAAAGCTTCTACGTGGGCGGCACGCCACGCCAGGTGCAGCACCGGATCTTCGGGACGGAAACCCAGGTGGCAGGTGCTATGTACGTGCAGCGTCTGGTTCCCCAGGAACGCCGGTTCCCATTCCCCATCGTATTCGTCCATGGCGGCATGCATTCGGGCGTGACCTGGGAAACCACGCCTGACGGTAGGGAAGGATGGCAAACCCTGTTCGTGCACGCTGGCTTCGAGACGCTGGTGATCGACCAGGCTTGGCGCGGCCGCTCCGCGCCGGACCTGACCGGGCTGAACCCCTTCGTGACAGACGCGGAACCCGTTGGGCCAGCTTTCACCTGCGGCCTTGAGATGGGAGAACGGTTCGCGCGTGGTGGTGGGCGTTTTCCGCTGGCTCAATCCCAGTGTTATGGCGCACAGCTCTGGCCGGACTTCGGGGTTCCGGGCGCCATCGCCGCGGGGACGCCGGGGCGCAGTGATCCTCGTGCACTCGCTCCGTTGCTGGAACTCATCGACATGCTCGGCAAGGTCGTGCTGATTACTCACTCCCAGGGCGGTCACCTTGGGTGGACGGCCGCGCTCAACAGGCCCTGTCAGGTCGCGGCGATCGCCTCGATCGAGCCGGCCCAGACCTGCCCCGGGCTCGATGATCCCGCCTTCCCTGAAATCCCTGTGCGCCTGATCTGGGGTGATAATCTCCCGCCCGAAGGCGGAACCTTGACGCTGCGCGACGTGGAACAGGCGAGGACGTTGTCGCGTCGGCTGCCGAACATCAGCCTGGACTACCTGCCTGAGCAGGGCATCCACGCCAATGGTCACATGCTGATGATGGAAGACAACAACGATGTCATTGCGGCTCGTGTAGTGGATTGGTTAATGAGTTCTCGATTCGAATGAAGTGTACAAACGGGCCGCGAGAGATCGCGGCCCGTTTGTTTTGGCCCTCTGGAGGTTGGTGCATGCATAACGGTTCATTGACGCCTCTCGGTGCATTGGATGATTTCTCGACACTGGATGCCATCGACCAGGCCGAGCTGGTTAGGCGTGGCGATGTGTCGCCTCGTGAAATGGTTGAGGCCGCGATTCGACGGATCGAGCGGGTGAACCCCGAACTCAACGCCGTCATCGAGTGCCAGTTCGAGAAGGCGCTCCGCAGGGCTGATTGCAAGAGCCTGCAAGGCCCTCTAAGGGGCGTGCCAGTGCTGATCAAGGATGTGGCCGTGGCAGGAGAGGCGAATTATCTGGGCAGCCAACTGCTGGCCAACCTCGACATTCGGTCGGGTATCACCGATGAGTTCGTCCGCCGTACGGAAGATGCCGGCATGATCATCGTCGGGCGTACCAACGTGCCGGAGCTGCTCAGTGCGCCCACTACCGAATCCAGGCTGCACGGACCAGCCCGCAATCCCTGGGATCCTGCTCGTTCCACCGGTGGCTCCAGCGGCGGCTCGGCGGCGGCGGTCGCTGCACTCCTGACTGCTGCAGCGCAGGCCAGCGACGGGGGCGGATCGACTCGAATTCCAGCGGCTGCCAATGGCGTGGTTGGGCTCAAACCAAGCCGTGGTCGAATCAGCCAGTCACCTAGCAGTACCGATTGGGTCGATATCACCTCGACAACGGGCTGGCATACGCGAAGCGTACGAGATACGGCATTGCTACTCGATATCGTGGCGGGACCGGGATTCGCCGACGCCACCAGCGCGCCAGCGGCTGCGCGCCCTTATCTGGATGAAGTAGGCGCTAATCCCGGACGGCTCAGAATCGGTTTCATGCGCAAGCTTCCAGGTGACAGCACTCCGCTGCATCCCGAAGCAATCCTGGCGGTGGAGCGAGCGGCACGATTGCTTGTGGAGCTCGGTCATGATGTCGAGGAGGCCAATCCTGCGCCGTTGGCCAGCACGGAACACTTTGAACTGATCATGAGTTATTGGCCGTTGAAGGTCGTTCAGCGTTTGAGTGAAGCGGAGCAACGCCTGGGGCGAGAGATTGGCGAGGATGATCTGGAGCCTGCGACATATCGAATGCTCAAATCGGCTCGCGAACAAAACCTGGTTAGTCTGGGAGTCACCCTGGGGAAGATTCATGACTACACACGCCGTACGCTTCAGTGGTACCAGCAGGGTTTTGATCTACTACTGACGCCGATGCTGGGGTGTTCCGCTCCCAATCTTGGCGAATTGGGCCAGCCTGGCACGAAGCAGGGGTTGCTCTGGGGTGGATTCGCGCCCATGGCCAACTTGACTGGTCAGCCTGCCGTCACGCTTCCGCTGCACTGGACGGCTACTGGGATGCCCCTTGGTATTCAACTGGTCGCAGACCTGGGGCAAGAGGATCTGTTGATTCGAATCGCCGCGCAATTGGAGTTCGCCTGTCCGTGGCGGCAGCACCTACCGCCTATTCATGCTTGAAATCGCGCCCCTGTTTCGGTTGTGAGACGGGGGCGACCTCTCGTTAGCTTTCCCTGTGCAAGTGTGCTGTTTCGCATGCGGCTGCACGAAACATATCAATCAAAAAGCGGCTGGAGCAAAAACTCGCAGCCGCTTCGGAGGAATAAAAAGACCCTGCATCGACAAGCGATGCAGGGCTTCCTGCGGGTTACGCAGCGCTCAAAGCTTCAGGTTGTTCGATCAGGCGCTTGAAGGCCGCGAAGACCTGGGCGGCCACGGCACCGTCGACAGCACGATGATCGACCGAGATGGTGACGTTCATCAGCGTGCCGACTTCGACCTTGCCGTCATTGGCGATCACGCGCTCCTCGCCTGCGCCGATGGCGAAGATCATCGACTGCGGCGGGTTGATGATGGCGCTGAACTCTTCGACGCCGAACATGCCTAGGTTGGAGACGGTAACCGTACCGCCCTGGTACTCATCGGGCTTGAGCTTTCCGCCTCGAGCACGCTCCGCCAGTGCCTGGATCTCGCTGGCGATCTCCTGCGGCTGCTTTTGTTCGACATTGCGGACGATGGGAGTGACCAGGCCGCGAGGAGTAGCAACGGCGACGGCTACGTCCACCTGCTGATGTTTCTGCATGGCCTTCTCGCCCCAGGACACATTGGCCTCCGGGACTTCGCGCAACGCGAGGGCGACGGCGCGGACGATCAGGTCGTTCACGGATGTCTTGACGTCCGCGCTGGTGTTGATCTGCTTGCGCAGAGAAAGCAGTGCATCGATGCGGCAGGCACCCTTCACGTAGAAGTGTGGGACTTGCTGCTTCGACTCGGTGAGCCGACGCGCGATCGTCAGACGGGTCATGCTGTGGGGCACGCTTTCCGGCTCGGCAGCTGCCACCGGTTCAACAGCCTTGGCCTTTGCTTTCGAAGCTGCAGCCTTCTTCGCTGCCGGTTTTTTCACAGGCGCTTCGGGCGTCGCTTCGGCGGAGGGCTCAGCCGCGAGTCCGGCCTCGGTGACGATGGCCAGGACGGTGTTCACCGGAACGTTCTCGTCCACGGCGACGTGAATCTTCGTCAGAACACCGCTTACAGGCGATTCGATTTCCGCATTGGTCTTGGCGGTTTCGACCTCGCAGAGCACATCTCCCTGCTTGATCTCGTCACCTTCCTTCTTGTGCCACGCGATGATGGTGCCGTCGGTCATGCCCATGCCGAACTGGGTTAAGAGAATCTCAGCCATGAAGAGGTCCTTATTGAAGAGTGCGGCGAACCGCTTCGATAACTTTGGTCTTGTTGGGATAGAGCGGTTTTTCCATCGAGGGGCTGAAGGGAATGTGGGTATCCGCGGTATTCACGCGAATGACCGGAGCCCGTAGATAGCTGAAGCCTTGCTCGACGATGACTGCGGCGATCTCGCTGGCCGCACTGCAGCGGCTGAACGCTGCATCGACCACGACGAGGCGGCCGGTTTTGCTGACCGATTCGAGGATGGTGGCGGTGTCCAGTGGTGCCACGGTGCGCGGATCGATGACTTCGAGTTCGATACCGTCTTCGGCCAATTCCTTGGCCGCTGCCAAGGCGTGGGCCACCATGGCGCCGATGGCAACCACCGTGCAGTGTTTGCCAGGGCGCTTGATGTCGGCCACACCGAAGGGGATCAGGTACTCTTCATCCGGAATGTCCGACTTGGTGGACCACAGCGCCACGTCCTCGAAGCTCATCACCGGGTCGTCGTCACGAATGGCGGTCTTCATCAAGCCCTTCATGTCATAGGCGTTGGACGGCACCATGATTTTCAGGCCCGGCATGTGCATGAACATGCTGTAAGGACGATCGGAGTGCTGAGCGGCGTTGCCATTGCCGTAGATCATATTGGCGCGCAGGACGACCGGCACTTTGGCCTGGCCGCCGTAAAGGAATCGCGACTTGGCGACAATGCTGATGATCTGGTCCATCGCCGGATAGAGGAAGGGGGCGATCGTGTAGTCGACGATGGGGCGCATGCCGACCATGGCCGCACCGGCGGCGACGCCGGTCATGCCCGCTTCACAGATGGGCGTGTCGCGTACGCGATCCTGACCGAAGTCCTGAATCATGCTGGTGGTGGTGCCGAACATGTTGCACTCGACGTCCTCACCCATGATGAAGACGCGAGGGTCACGCTGCATTTCTTCGTATTGGGCGTCGCGGATCGCCTGCAGGAAAGTCTTGTTAGCCATCGTCCGTCTCTCAGTTGGCTGCGGGAGCATAGACATCGGTCCATGCTTCACTCGGGTCGGGGAAGGGGCTGTCCTTGGCAAAGGCGATCGCGTCGGCGACCTCGGCCTTGACCGTTTCCTCCAGGGCGATAATCTCGTCCCGGTTGAAGCCGAACTCGCCGAGCAAGCAATCAGTGAACAGCTGAATGGGGTCCCGCTTGCTACGCCACTCCTCGATCTCCGCCTCGGTGCGATAGCCCAGGTCACGTCCCAGGTTGGCGGCATGGTCGATGTAGCGGTAGGTCTTGGCTTCGATCAGGCTGGGACCTTTGCCAGCGCGAGCGCGCTCGACCGCTTCGGCAACGGCTTCGTAGACGGCGAGTACATCCTGGCCATCCACGATGATGCCGGGGATGCCGTAGCCCGCAGCGCGATCGGCAATGTTTTCCGAGCGTGTCGCCTTGTGCAGGGGGGTGGACACCGCATAGCCGTTGTTCTCGCACAGGAAGATCGCCGGCAGGTCCCAGACCGCCGCCATGTTGATGCCTTCGTGGAAGGTGCCTTCCTGGGCGGCGCCGTCACCGAAGAAACACAGGCTGACACGGTCGATGCCCTGCATCTTGGCACCGAGTGCGGCGCCAGCGGCGACAGGAATCCCGGAGCCGACGATGCTGGTTTCGCCGAGGCTGCCGACACTGAAGTCGGCCAAGTGCATGGATCCACCCTTGCCACCGCAGACGCCGGTCTTGCGCGCCAGCAGCTCCGCCATCAGGCCGCGGAGCTTGGCACCCTTGCCAATCGGGTGGCCATGGGAGCGGTGGTTGCCGACCATGTAGTCGTCCAGCCGCAGCGCGGCGCAAGCGCCGACGATTTCACCCTCCTGGCCCTGGGAGGTGTGAAGCGAGCCGGGGACCAGGCCATTCTTGTGCAGGGTGATCGCCTCGTTCTCGAAGTGGCGGATGCGCAGCATGCGCCGAAGCATTTCCTCGAGATTGTCCTTTGTCAGTTTGCCTTTCATAGCTGCCTCTTGGTTGGCGCAACCCATTGGAGCGGCGCGAATCAGTGGGGTAGGGGATGTTGCCGCTCAGGGCTTGAGACGCTTGCCAGGTGTGAAGCTGAATGGCATTGCCAGCCAACTGTTGGCGAGGCCCATGCTGGGTACCTTGCGGGCGCGCTCGTGGTCGATACGGTAGTCGGGCAGGCGCTTGAGCACAGCGCGGATCATGATGCCAACCTCGGCCATGCCTAAGACCGAACCCAGGCAGCGGTGCGGGCCAGCACCGAAGGCCAGATTCTGACGGGCGTTGGCACGATCCAGGCGAATATCTGCCGGGCACTCGAAGCGTTCCTCGTCGTAGTTGCCGGAATTGAACATCAGTAGCACGCGGTCACCCTTCTTCAGCTTCTGTCCGCGCAGTTCCGTGTCACGAGTGACGTTGCGAGAAAGGCCGCCCATGACCGGCGGGAAATAGCGCAGGAATTCATCCACCGCCTTCTCCAGGAACTTGTCGTCCTCGATCAGGCGCTGATGCATTTCCGGATGCTTTTCCAGCCAGTGCAGTGCATTGGCTGCGGTGGCCGCGGTGGTGTCGAAGCCGCCGAACAGCAGGGATAGCAGCATGCCCTTGGCGGTAGCGCGGGGCAGCGACTCGCCGTTGATCTGGGCATGCATCAGAGTGCTGATCACGTCGTCGGTCGGGTTGGACTTACGCTCATCCATAAGCCCTTCGAGGCGCTCTGCGATGCGCATGCGCTGCTCAAGGGGATAGTCCGGGTGGTTCGGCGGCAGATAGGCATTGAGCGAGGAGGCCATGAAATCCTGCCATTGCTCCTGGGGCACGCCGACGAGGCGCAAAGTGACTCGCGCCGGTACCGGAATGGTAATGTCGTGAATCAGATCGCCTTCGCCCTTTTCGATGATGCTGTCGATCTGCTCGTCGACCAGCTCACGGGCCAGTTCCATCCACTTCTGCAGGGCGTCCATGGTGAAGTAAGGCGCTTCCAGCTTGCGCAGCGCAGTGTGCTCCGGTGGATCGCTTTCATTCAGGCTGAAGCGGAACGGGTTTCGCGGAATGCGAATGCCGCGGCCGCCGCCGCGGACACCTTCGATGTCGTTGTCGCAGGAGAAGATGTCCGGGTTGCGCTCGATGTGAACGATGTCTTCGTACTTGGTGATAACCCAGAAACCTTCATGGGCATCCGTCCACGCAACCGGACACTTTGCGCGCATTTCGGCGAGCTGCTCCTGCCAGTTCTGGGCGTACTCCGGACCGTGCTGGTCGAAGTCGACGGTGGCTTTGTTGGTCATTGTTGTGGATCCTCGATGCCGTCGATAATGTCTAACTTATATAACTATGATATCCATGTTGCAAGTGGAATCGCACGACACCAGATGATCCTTTCGAGGAAAAAATCGCTCTTGACGTAGATATCTAGGTTATCTACGTTTGATCTACCTCGAGCGAGAAACTCATGCTTGAAGGGATGTCCGCAAGGCGCGTAGCCGCTCTTCGGAAAAACAAGAAAATTCAGCCTGGAGCCAGTCCATGTCCCGGTTCGATCACATGCCTCACACAGTGGAATGCTCGCTGAAACGCTGGAGCAGGCCGTGGCTATCGAAGGTCATGCAGCAGGGCTTGCAGATATTCCTGGCGACCATGGCGAACACGACCCCGCGCTGAAACTCTTCGGAGTGGGTCGCCGAGGTACGACAGGCTCGGAGGGGTAATGAACTACGTCAGACTGGGATCCAGCGGGCTGAAAATCTCGCCGTTGTGCCTAGGATGCATGGGCTTCGGCAAAGGCCGCATGCACGGGGCCTGGTCATTGGACGAGGTCGAGAGCTGGCCTTTCTTCACGCGGGCTCTGGGGCACGGGATCAACTTTTTCGACACAGCCGATGTGTATGGCGAGGGCGCCAGCGAGGCGTTGCTCGGCAAGTTCGTCCGTCAGTTGGCCAACCGCCATCAGGTGGTCATTGCAACCAAGTTCTCCAGTCCGATGGGGAAGGGACCGAACGATCGAGGGGCTTCGCGCAAGCGGATCATGTCGGCCGTCGACGATAGTCTCAGGCGCCTGGGGACGGATTACATCGATCTGTACCAGCTTCATCGCTGGGACTACGAAACGCCATTCGAAGAGACTGCAGAAGCACTGAATGACCTGGTGAGAATGGGCAAGGTCCTGTATGTCGGCGCCTCGTCCATGCATACCTGGCAGTTCGCCAAGGCCCTCGCCATCCAGGAGCGCAATGGTTGGGCGAAATTCATTTCCATGCAGCCGCAGTACAACCTGGTCTATCGGGAAGAAGAACGGGAAATGCTGCCGTTCTGTCGAGACCAGGGCATCGGCGTCATCCCTTGGTCGCCTCTGGCGAGGGGATTCCTCGCCGGTAACCGGCACGTCACGGGCGGCGAGACAGCACGAGCTCGCAACGATGCTTACGCACGAACCCTGTATTTCCGTGAGAACGATTTCCTGATCCAGCAGCGACTGGTCAAAGTCGCCGCAGCGTCCGGAATCACTCCCATGCGACTGGCCTTGGCCTGGGTGTCCAGTCGGCCGGGAATCACTGCACCGATCATCGGGGCGACGCGCCTGGATCAACTGGACGAGGCGCTGTCCGCCCTGGACCTGGATCTGGACAGCGAGGTGATCGCCCAACTTGAAGCCCCTTATGAGCCACACCCCGTGCTGGGGCATAGCTGAAGGAAGCACCATGGAAAAGCGATCACTCAAGCCGCCCTATCGCGTCCTGCAGTGGGCTACTGGCCACCTGGGGAAGGAAGCCCTGCGGCAGATCATCGATCACCCTGACCTGGAGCTGGCAGGCGTCTTCGTGTATTCGGCGGGCAAGGCCGGGGAGGATGCGGGCGTGCTCTGCGATCGACCGCTGACGGGCATAAGGGCGACCAATCGCATCGAGGACATCCTCGATCTGGATGCCGACTTCGTACTGCACATGCCCATGTTGGAACCCACGGCGGACAATTCGGACGAGGAAGTGCTCGCGCTGCTGGCCTCGGGCAAGAACGTCATTTCGGTGCGCGGCTACTACTGGCCAAGATGGCGAGGGGTTGAATACGAACAGCGGTTCCTCGATGCCTGTGCAGAGGGTGGCAGCACCCTGCATGGAAATGGCATCTGCCCGGGCTTCGTGTTCGACCGGATCGGGCCGGCAGTCACCAGCTTCTGCACCCAGGTGGAGGCGGTCAACTTCGTCGAGTACTTCGATCTGCGCATGCGCCCGGCCCATACCATCTACGACGTCATCGGCCTGGGCCATCCTCCCGGAACCATCACCCTGGACCACCAGACACCGCGCACGCTGACCACGCTGTACAGCGAGATGTACCACCTGATGGCGGCACAATGGGACACCGAGGTCGAGTCCATTACCCTCGGCCTCGAATGGATTCCGGCCGAGCGCGACATCCACATCAATGCCGGACTGATTCCCGCCGGTACCTCCAAGGCCACCATCTGGACCTGGGATATCCGGATGACCAATGGCCTGGCCGTCAGCCAGAAGTCCCACTGGTACGTCGATGAGATCCCCGGGTGGGATCGACGTAACATCTGGATAGTCGATGTGGTCGGCCAGCCGCGCTTTCGCGCAGAAATGCCGCTGGAGGCCGTGGGCGCCGACGCCCTCACCGAAGGCGGTTACGACCCCAACGGCAAAGCCATCGCTGCGCTGTGCATCAACGCCATTCCCGAGGTTGCCGTTGCGCCGCCGGGGATACTCAAACCCACCATCTTCGCGCCCTGGCGGGCACGTTTTCGCTAGGGTGCGCCATGGACGAACAGACCATCATTGCGAATCCGCGACGCCCCAGCATCGTGCCCTGGCGGGTCGGGCTGCTGATCGATTGGGCGTATCAGACACAACCTATGCAGGATTACGCCGATGCCATCGAGATGGCCTTGGAACAGGCCCGGCAGGAGGGCTTGATCGATCGTCGCGTGGAGCTGGTTACGCGCAAGGTCTACGGCGGCCCGAATGCTTCCGCTCTCGATGTGCTCGCCGCATTTCGTGACCTGGCTTACGAGCAACGGGTTCATGCAGTCATCGGCCCCACGCTGCCGGATGATCTGATGGCCTGCCGTCATGAAATGGACCGGGCGATGGTCCCGGTTCTTTCATTTGGTGGCACTCTCAATCTTTCCAGCCCCTTTCTGTTCCAACTGCCCAATGGGACCTACGCCGACGAGATCAGGATGATCGTCCGGCATGCGCGAGCGCAGGGCTATCGACACATCGCCCTGATCCGTGACGCCAGCATGATGGGCGATGAATATGCGGCTACCTTCGGCCAGGCGATGGGTGAAAGCGGTCTCCAGGTAGCGGGCACCTACGCCATCAATCCCATGCCGAGCCAGGCGTCGGTACTCGAGGCGGTAGCAGCGGCCAAGCGTAGCGGGGCAGATGCCTTGCTGGTGATCTCGGTCGCCATGCACCGTCAGTTCATCCAGGCCTTGGAGGCGATAGCATGGAGACCGGGCAAACTGATGGTCTGCAACTTCGTGGCATCCATCCCAGGGTTCGATGGGCCAGGAGAGTTCGAGGGCTGGGTCGGTATTGATCAGTACGACGAAGCCAACCCGGTGTTCGAGGCCATGGTCGATGCTTTCGAGGCGCGCTTCGGCCGGCGTGTCGGCCATACCTACCAGGCAATCGGTTACGACATCGGACGCACGTTGGCCAAGGCCTTTTCTACGATGTCGCCTTCGACTCCCGAAGGGTTGCGAGATGCCTTGGAGCGGGTACGCATGCTACCGGCTGCGGCAGGTGGCCGGGGCACTCTTATCAGCTTCGCCAGGAATGTCCGGCGGGGATACCAAGGAAACTACCTAGTGCTGCGGACAGTCGAGAGCGGCGTCAACCGCGCCGTAGGTGGATTGCTTGATTGCGCGATGTGATGGCTCGATTCCTCAGGGGCAGCCAGCGGGCCGTCCTGCGTTGCAGGGGGGAGCGCAGTCGTTGCGGAACAGAAAGCCCCGGCGAGTAGCTCATCCAGATTCTCCGCGTTAGTGATGAGTGACTGATGACCGCGCCACCAGTCGAGCACAAGAACGCTCTCAGTAACGATAAGCGCGATCAATAGTAATCTCGCCGCGGGTCCGCTCAGAATTTTGCCGGTCCGAGCGACCAGCCTGGGGGCGACTTCACGGAGCTGTCGGGCTGGCGACGTGGCAAGAGCACGAATGCGTCGAAAGCTTTCCAAAGCCAGCGCGATGATCGATACCACCAATACGCAACAGCCCAACATGGATACCTCCTTAACCGGCGTCAGGAGTGATGACTACAGACGTGCGGCCATTCAGCTGAACGTCGATTTCGGCCTTACCCTGTTCGTCCGCCGTGAAGTGAGCCAGCGTGCTGCCTGTCACGGTGTAGCTGCCATGTGGTCGCAGTCGTTCGATGGTGACACGTTGTACGCCGGGCGCTTTTCCGGGATACAGTACAAGTTCGAGATCATCCCCTCTGTGACTTCTTGCCTTGGCCACCAACACATCCGGGAAGCTGGCGTCGGTCAGCAGTGGTCCGCGAAGTGCTTCGGGCGGCGGGCCTACCATCAGTGATTGGCGGTAGCCATCGCGCTGCATGAGCCGGCCGAGGAATGCCGTGGCTTGAGCCAGGTTGGAGCCTTGGTAGGACAGGACGCCGTTCTCGATCTTGCGACCACATTCTAGGTCGAGGGCGTTCAGGATCGCGCTGCTGAACTCGGAGTCTCCGATCTCTCGTGCCTGCATCAGCAATCCCCCGTAGATCATGGTGAATCCACGGCGATAATTGCCAAAGTCCAGCCCCTTGCCAGGAATCTTCATTTGGCGGACGCCATCCTGCTCCACGATCAGTGGTCCCATGTCGTTCCGCGCCATGGCCCAGAAGCGCTTGGCATGTTCGACAGATAGGAGATTCATTCCCTGCACCGCACCGGCGTCGCCTCCGGGGAAGGGGGCGGTGGCGCCTGTCAGGCTGGAGCGGAGGGAGACCACGCTGCCGCTGGCAGTCGTGAATTCACGCTCGAAGCTCTCCAGGAAAGGTTGCCGTAGATCATCCAATTGATGAGTGCCGAACAGCCGGTCGTACACCGCTACGCTCCTGAGGGCAAAGAAGTTGCAACCGGTGTAGATCCAGTTTGGTTCGCACGGAAACAGGCAATAGCGGCTGTTATCGAAGTTCCACATCAAGGAGCGGTTGATACTGTGGATGTCGTGCGCGTAGGTCGTCTTGTCATCCCATCGGAATGTCAGGCTGCCAGGTTCCGCGTAGCGGTGGTCGCCGGTATTGAGCATGTACATGCCAACCTGCTGGCCGAGGTAACCAGTGAGCATGACGTTGTCTTTGCCCACCGGGTTAGGGTCGTACTTCAGGTTGCCCCAGAGATTTTCAAGCCGCCAGTAATCCCAGATCGGTCGTTCCAGGTACTGCTCGATGAGTCGACGCTGCGCCTCGCTCAGGTAACCATGGAAGTTTGGGGTGTACTGCGATTGCATTTGCGCCAGGCCGTAGCCCAGGAAGTTGAGCTGGTAGCGTAGCGAGGCGGTCTGGAACTGGTCGATTCGATCGAAGTGTTCCAGTTGCCCCACTGGCTGGAGCGCTCTTTCGAATATGAGGCGGGACAGAGCGACCTCGTCTGCGCCGAGTTCGTGGTCGGCAGGGGCGGTGTGGGGTACGGCTCTGGCCTCGACAGCCTGCATTGCGTCGGGCAGGTAGGCATTTCGTTGTTCGCGTCGAAGCAGATCAGCAGCCAGTTGCTTGCGCCGTTTCAAGTGCTTGCGCAGCTGCCAGGCAACGCAGGCCACCGCGGCTAGCCAGGGTGCCCAGGGCCAGCTGGTTTCATTGCTCAGTGCTCCTGCCAAAAGCGCGCTGCCAACCCAGACCAACGGGGGCGCGATGACGATTCCCGTAGCGAACCAGGCAAAAACAGCGACAGCAAATAACAGCAGGGTGACAGGCAGCAGCAATAGCGACCAGCCGCCAACGGCAAGAAAACCAGCGCCTGGAAACCAGAGCCCTAAACCGCTGGCTTGCCAGAAGGCCGACATGTCCAGCAGCCACGGCAAAAGACCAAGAATCACCGCAGAGAAGTACAGCGTCGATACCAAGCGCTGGCGCTTCAGCGAAACGGGTCCTGCACGCTCGGATTTGCTGATGGCAAGTGGCTGGATGGAGCTATGACTGTTCATCGCTCACCCTCTCTTTTCTTTGCAGGGAACGGCAAATACTGCGCGTTCGTGGGACAGTTCGTTGAACCCATGCACACCGTGATAACGACCAATGCCACTGCCGTTCACGCCCCCAAACGGAAGGTTGGCTTCAACCGCGTGAAGTATGACGTCGTTACGAGTAACGCCGCCGGATGAGGTGTGAAGCAGGACCTCCTGAACAAGCGAATCGTCATTACTGAACAGGTAGAGCGCCAGCGGTTTCCCGTGGGCATTGATAACGTTGATAGCGTCGCTCGGCACATCCCAGGTCATCACTGGCAACAATGGGCCGAAGATTTCCTCCTGCATGATTGCAGCATCCACTGGCACATCGACAAGAATGCTCGGGTGGATGGTGAGATCTCCCGCTTCGACTTCTCCGCCGCAGGCAAGTGTCGCGCCGCGCTGCAGGGCGTCATCCAGGTAGCCCTGGAGCCGTTCCAAGTTTCGGCCGTTAACGATTCGCCCAAACGCACTCTTGTCGAGTGGCCCCTCCGGATAGAACATCGTTTTCACCGCATCACAGAGATGCTCGACGAGTTCGTCGCGGAGGTCCGTGTGTACCCAGACGTGGTCCGGCGCCAGGCACAACTGACCGGCGTTGGTGCAGCGTCCGCGGATGATCTTCTGGGCTGCATCCTTGAGGTCGACGGTGTGATCGATGATCACCGGGCACTTTCCGCCCAGTTCGAGCGTCACCGAGCTCAGGTGTCTTGCCGCTGCCGCCATGATGGTGCGACCTACCGCCGGGCTGCCGGTAAAGAACACATGATCGAATGGCAGCTCCTGCATTTGTTGAGCCAGTTCGACGCCGCCTTCGAACACCGCCACCTCGGATTCATCGAAGCATTCCTGGATTATCCGCGCGACGATCCGGCTACTTGCCGGTGTCAGTTCATTCGGTTTGACGATGGCGCTGTTGCCGGCGGCAATGATGGGTACCAGCGGCTGAAGAACGAGGAGAACAGGGAAATTCCAGGGGCCGAACAGGGCGCAAATCCCGCGCGGCTCTCTCACAATACAGGCGGTGGCGCTAGGAATGGGCAGCGAAGGAGTGACCTCAACGGGAGTCATCCATTCTTTCAAATGGGTGACTGCGTGATCGATTTCGGCGATGACAGCGCCGAATTCCGGTGACCCGCTGCGTGGGCGCCGGAGGTCGGCCGCAAGCGCATCTGCGATCTCGTTCTGGTTGCGGAGAATGATTTCCTTCAGTCGAAGCAGCTTGGCAATGCGCGCTTCGGCGGTGGAAGCCTTCAGAAATGCCTGGTGCTGCTTTTGCTTGGCGAACACGCGCTGCAGTTCGGCTTGGGAGCTATGCATTGTTGTTCTTCTTCGGTTAGGGGGGTGCAAAAAGTCTGGTACCAGCAAGCTGCATGGGTCCAATAGATTGCGAGGCAGGATTCATAGCGATAGCCTATAAATTCGATCGGCCGTTGGTGGCTAGGATGAAAAGGCTTGATGCCAGGCAGTTGAACTATTTCGTTGTGCTCGCCGAGGAACGCTCGTTCACGCGGGCTGCGGCAAGGCTACATGTGGCGCAGCCATCCATTTCAGCGCAGATCCGCAAGCTCGAGGAGTTCTTCGGTTTCCCCCTGTTCCTTCGTTCCACGCGCAGTGTTGAGCTCACGGAAGAGGGTAGGGAGATCCTTGGTAGCGTGACCGCGGTTGTCGATGCCAGCCGTCAGCTGCGGGAACATGCCTTGGCGGTTCGCGAGCGTAACGACTTGTCCTGCCGGCTCGGGGCGACGCCATTCTCGGTATTTCTTTCTGAGCGGACGCAAGTGGTCTCGGCTGCCGCAAAGGAGCATCCGTCATTGCAGCTGGATGTGATTGGCACTCCGCAGCCCGAACAGCTTGACGCGCTACGCAGAATGGAGATCGATGCCGCGTTCTACATGGGACACGAGCTCCAGGATTCACAAGAGTTCGAGCGCTTAGTCATACGCCGGGTACAGTTCCATCTATTGGTGCCGGCGACCAGTGTGCTCGCGTCACGGTCATCCATTGCACTGTCGGATCTTGCACATACGCCCGTCGCGTTCTTTGCACGCGAACACGGCCCGGTACTCTTTGATCAATTGACCCGCTGGCTTGTACAAGAAGGCGGCGCAGAGTGCGTCGTTCCGCCTGAGTCCCACCCATTTGCGCTGGCCAACTTCGCCGCTGCGCAAGGTATTTCCGCGATAACCATCGATTGGTTCATCCAGGGCGACAACGTCCCCGCCGGGCATGTGGTCCGTCCGTTTACCGTGCCACGAGTCGCAGCGGAAATGTCATTGGTTCGCCTTGCGCAGAAGCAGTACAAGCGTGGGCTTGAACTGTTTTGGGCAACTGCCGGGAACTACGTTCGGCACCTGCAGAACGCGTAATTTCAGCTATTTCCGGCCCTCCTTTTCCTTGCTGCCGACAGCCGTATGGACAGCCCTCGCTGTTCGTGCAAGAGTAAAAATGAAGGTTATCTAGGTTAACTACGACAACCATATTTGTGCCCACAGGATTGGTTGGCCACTGACAGCTAAATCGGCCAGCCCCGCCAGGAGAAGTGACAATGCCTCGTTCGGTTAAAGCTGCTGTTGCGTTCGGCCCCAATGAACCCCTCCAGATTCGAGAAGTGACCCTTGCCGATCCGGGCCCTGGCGAGGTCCTCGTAAAGCTAAAGGCCACTGGTCTTTGTCACTCAGACTTAAGTGCCTTAGAAGGCAAGATTTCTCAGGCTTTCCCTGTGGTGCTAGGGCACGAGGGGATTGGTGATGTGGTTGCGGTAGGAGAGGGCGTCAGCGAATTTTCGGTTGGGGACCGGGTTATGCCGTACCTGGTTCCCGATTGCGGCGAATGTGCCTTCTGCAAATCCGGACGCACGAACCTCTGCGTGCAAATGCTGGCACGCCGGCAGTCCACGAAAACCCCGTTCTCTCTCGATGGCCAGCCAATTGCGTCCTACATGGGGCTCGGCACCTTTGCCGAAATGACCGTCGTGCCGGTCGACAGTCTGGTCAAGGTGAGTGAGCAAGCGCGTACGGATCATGCCTGCTGCATCGCCTGCGGGGTAACGACCGGATTGGGTGCGGCCCTGATCACCGCCAATGTCACTCCTGGTTCGTCTGTGGCTGTATTCGGTACCGGCGGCGTGGGCCTCAGTGTGATACAGGGGGCGAAGATCGCGGGGGCTTCGCGCATCATCGCGATCGACACCAATCCGGCCAAAGCGGACGTCGCGGTCAAGGTCGGTGCGACTGATTTCATCAACCCGAAGACCGTCGAGAACGTCGTTGCCGAAGTTCAGAAGCTGACCGGTATGGGCGTTGATTTCGCGTTCGAATGCGTTGGAATTGCCGCACTCGCCCGACAGGCCCTGGAAAGCACCAACCCCGCCTGGGGAGTCTCCGTTTGCGTCGGCGTGATTCCGGCAGGTCAGGAACTCAGTACTGTCCCCTTCACCCTGATGAGCGGCCGTAAGTGGACTGGCTCGCTGATGGGCGGTGCCAAGCGCCAGGATGTGGCCCGATTCGTCGACATGTACGTGGAGGGCCAGTACAACCTGGACGATTTGGTTTCCCACCATCTCGAGCTCGACGAGATCAACCGCGGCTTCGACATGATGCGCAGTGGGGAGGCAGTTCGCTCGGTTGTCGTCTATTCAGCTGACTGACGCCGGGCGACCTGGCGCTAACGCGCCTTCGTCCATCCCGGCAGTCGTCGATGTTCTTGGCGCTGCCGGGAATCCTGGGCACACAAGCAACAACATGGGTATATAAGTTGACGTCGATTACGTAGTTGGCTAACGTTCGTGTCTACTACAAGAAGAGGATGTACGGACATGAGCAACGCTCGTTTCACTTCCGACCAATTGCGTGAATTGACTCGCTTCAAGGTGGAGGTCCATGACCCGCGCTATGTTGTAGAGCCCATCGTCACCGGTGGCGAGTTCCTCTATGACCCGCAGGTGTTCTGGGATTGGCGCGAGGACTGCGCTTGGGGCCAGCCCGACGGCTCCATTCTCATATCGGAAATCGGCGGCCAACCCCAGTCGGAAACCGACTGGTCGATGGGCCATGGCGGCCTTTACCGCCTGCATGCCGATAATCAGTGGGAAACACTGATGGCGCCGGGAGTGGGTCGGCAGGCAGGCGTGTTCCGCCCGATCATCGCTCCGGCCGATTGGGGCGACTGGGGCAATCACATCTTCTTCTGCAGCCAAGTCGTGCCCCATCGCCGCGGCGCTGTGATGGATCACATGATTTATTGCCTGGCTCCGGGCGAGAGCATTCCCTATCCCTTCGCCATCGCACCGCGCTCCGGAAAGGAACAGATATCGGGGGCATTGCTGCCGGGAGTGTTCGGTCGCAAAGGCACGCCGGAGGAGGGGCTGCTGCTGATCTTCTCGATGCACAACAGCACTATCTATGCCGTAAGGCCGGACGGCTCCGTTAGCCCCTGGCTGGTGATGGACGGCGAGAAGGGCCCGGGCCCCGTCATGCCATACCGTCTCTTCTACGCTGACCCGCAGGTGGTGGGCGAGGAGAACATGCTGGTGCTCGAAGGCAAATGGAGCACCAATTTCGGCGGCGAGCAGACCCATGAGTTCCGCACCGCCCACTACCGTATCGCCGATGGCACCATCCATCCGCAGCCGATTGCGGCTTTGCAAGGCGGCGCAACACTGCGCGCGCCGAAGGGCTTTGGGCCGCTGGCAGGCGAGGCGTTCCGTCCCGAATATGCAGGCTTCATGTCCTCCGTGCACTGGGCCGAGGGCGACTCCAGCGCGGCGCTGCCCTATACCACCTCGATCATCCATCGCGATGCGGAAGGCAAGGAACATGTGTTCGCGTCCAACATCCAGGCGGGCCAGAACCTGATCGGTTTTGCCGGAGACCGAATGATCGTGACCAACATGGGCCACAGCTATTCCTCGGGCAACTTCAAGTATCCCGACGGCTCGGTGTTCGCCATTCGCTACGCCGGTTAAGTGGCAGTGCATACCCTCTGGGCAAGCCGGGTGATTTCACCCGGCTTCGCCCGTTCGGCCTGACCTGGTCAAGGAGTGCGTCATGCACGAAAAGAAAGAAACATTCGAACTGGCCGGCAAAGTCGCCTTGATCACCGGCGGCGCACGGGGTATCGGTGCTGCCATCGCCGCATTGTTCGAGGCCCGAGGCGCGAAGGTCGCAGCGGCGGACATAGCCTTCAGCGAAGAGCGCCACGAACGGGGCCGCCTGCTGCTTCCTCTGGATGTGAGCGAGCCTGATGCATGGTCCCGGGCGGTTGCGAGCACCATGAAGACGTTCGGTCGGCTGGATGTCCTGGTTAATTCAGCGGGAATCTTCACGGTCGCGGCACTCGAGGATGAAACCCTTGAGCGCTACATGCGCATGGTCCAGATCAATCAGTTGGGGGTTTTCCTGGGCATGCAGGCCGTGCTGGAGCCACTGCGGGCGGTGGGTGGCGGCAGCATCGTGAACCTGTCATCGGCCGCGGGTCTGACCGGGACGCCGAGGACCATCGGTTACTCTGCAACCAAGTGGGCCGTGCGCGGCATGACCAAAGTGGCGGCGATAGAATTCGCTCCCTTCAACATCCGCGTCAACTCAATCCATCCCTCCGCCGTGGCGACTCCCATGCTGGGGGACATGGCGGCGAACGCTGGCAAGAGCACGCCTTTGGGGCGGGTCGCGCTACCGGAGGAGGTGGCTGAGCTGGCGCTGTTCCTGGCGAGCGATGCCAGTCGCTATAGCACCGGCTCCGAGTTCGTCTGCGACGGTGGACTGACTGCAGGTCCGGCGATTAGAAGCTGAAGCACGTCGATTTCCCACTTGGAATGAGGTAGTCGACAGGAGGGGAGTGTCGCTCGTTCCAATGTAAAGGCCAGGAACGATGGATTTCGTTCCTGGCCTTTGTTTTTACATGTGCCTTCTGGGTGGGCACGCGATTGAGCGCCCCATCAATGGGCACGCATCTGCGATTCTTTTAGTCCGGCTCAGAAGTGAAACCGTAGAAGTCCCTTTTCTTCGACCGTAACGTGGCCGCCGCGACCGATAGGGTCCTGGTCCAGCAGCACATTGATTGCTGCGTCATCGTCGCCCCGTACCAAAGCTACGACCCGCTCTCCATTGGGCGTACGCGCCACCACCGGTGCCTGGGATGGAGTCCCGTTACGATCGTAGACGATGGTGAAACTCTCGATTGTGGCGGCACCCTGATAGCTCTCCAACAAGCGCGGTTGCGGTCCTGCCGCAGCGTCCGCATCCGCCTGCACATTAAGCATCTGTGGCGCTTGTTTCGGTGGCGTATTGGCGAGCACGATGGCGGCGTGCTTGGTCACGAATTCGCCTTGGCCATAAATCAGAGCTCTCTGACCTTCACGATCCCGCAGTTCGCGAACGGCTGCGGCCAGTGCATGGGTCATGTAGTTGTTCGCCGGACCACCAAAGAAAGTCAGGCCTCCGGCCAGACTCAGTCGCTTTTCCAAAGGAAAACCGAGCGTACGTCGGGCCATTTTCGGTACGGTTGGGAAGCAACTGTAAAACTCCACCAGGTCAATCTCGGACGGCTCCAGCTCGGATTGCGCCAAGGTGCTATTCAGCACCGCATCCTGAGCCGTGCTGTGATCGAAGCGATCGCGTACCAGGAAGTCCTGTGGCTCATTGGCTCGGGCACCGCTCCAGATGTAGATGATCTGGTTAGGTGCGATTCCAGCAGCCCGCGCCCGTTCAAGACTGGTCACCAGTATCGCGCCCGCCTGGTTCACCAGAGGGTTGGCGACCATCAGCTTGCGATACGGATAGGCGATCATGCGGTTGCTGTCGCTGTTTTCCATGATCTGGTCGGCGCTATGAGGTTTGCCGAGCCAGGCGGCCGAGTTGCCGGAGGCCGCGTCCGCGTTCTGGCTCCAGATCTGTGCCGACTCCCGCTGGGCCTGTTCAAGGGTCTGGCCCCAGGCATGACGGGTGGCGTTCTCGTACAGTGGGTAGACCTGAGTGGGTTGCACCAGGCCATAACGCGCGGCGTGTGCTGTCACGAAGTCAAGGGCGGTCAGTTGCCTGGCATTCGGGTCCACGGGGCCCCAATTCAGAGGCATACCATCCTGGGCGGCCCGTGCACGCGTGCGCATGGCTTCCGCGCCGCACACGAGGGCAACCTGAGAAGTGCCGGCGGCGATTCGTTCTGCCACTTCACCGAGCAGGCGGACAGGTTTCTCCCCGCCGGCAACGCTTTCTTCAGCACGCGCAGGCGCGATTCCAAGATCATTCGCCAGCAGCTGTCCGATCTTGTCGTACTGGCAGCTCATGATCGCCACGACGTCGATCGAGTCGACCTGTTGCAGTAGTCCAGGCGCTTCGGCTCCCGCGAGTCTTGCTGCTTCGGCCAGTAGTACACGGGGTTCGTGGAGGTTGTCGCGATCGATGCATTCACCGATGCCGACGATCACGGGTATGCGCTGCGGATCAATCATCCTGGCATTCCTTCTTGTTGTTGAGGGAGTGGGGCGTCTTGTACATGCGCAAAGGCGACCGCCAGCAGGAGAGCTAGCGGCCATCCGGCGTCAGAGCATCGTGTAAACGGACTTCGTCTCGAGGAACGGGGCGATACCTTCGAAGCCGGACTCGCGGCCCCATCCCGACTGTTTGAAGCCACCGAAGGGCATGGCTTTGTCGAGAATGCCGTAGCAATTGATCCAGACATTGCCGGCACGAATCAGCTTGGCGGCGCGGTGGGCGGTCGAGACGTTGCTGGTGTAGATGCCTGAGCCCAGGCCATAGGGCGTTGCATTGGCGAGTGCTTCGAGCTCTTCGAGTCCGTCGAAGGGCATCGCGGTCACCACCGGGCCGAAGATTTCTTCCTCGGCGATGCGGATGGCCTTGCGATCGCGGTTGGCAAATACGGTGGGGGTGACGAAGAAGCCCTTGTCGCCATGGCGCTGGCCGCCGCAAACCAGCTCGGCGCCTTCACCGATGCCACTTTCCACGTAGGACAGGACGCGCGCCATTTGCTGGGCAGAGACCAGCGGGCCCATCTGGGTCTGAGGATCCATGCCACTACCCAGGCGCATTGCGGCCCCCACTTTGGCAACGCCTTCGATCACCTTGTCGAAGATATTGCGCTGGATGTACAGGCGAGAGCCGGCAAAGCAGACCTGGCCGCTGTTGGCGAAGATGGCCATGGCCGCGCCGGTAATGGCTTTGTCCAGGTCGGCATCGTCGAAAATGAACAAGGGGGACTTGCCGCCCAGCTCGAGCGTGACGCGCTTGAGGTTGCTGTCGGCCGATGCGTGCACCAGCTTCTTGCCCACGGCGGTCGAACCGGTGAACGTCAGCTTGTCGATATCAGGGTGATCGGACATCGCCTGGCCGGCTACGTGGCCATAGCCGTTGACGATGTTGATCAGCCCCTTCGGGAACAACTTCCACTCGTCCAGCAGCTCACCCAGGCGCACTGCAGACAGCGGGGTCTGTTCCGCCGGCTTGCAGACGATGCTGCAGCCCGCGGCGATGGCTGGGGCGATCTTGTTGATGAGCACGCCCAGCGGGGCATTCCACGGCGTGATGGAACCCACCACTCCCACGGGTTCCGATTGGGTGTAGGCATGCATTTCCCGGCCATTTCCAGAGATCTCGGCGGTCTGGCCATGGAGCTTGGTAACCATACCCGCGTAATAGCGCATGCCATTCACCAGGCTGGAAACCGTTGCTTTGGCGAACATCAGGGGCATGCCGTTATCACGGACTTCCAGCTCTGCGAGTTCGTCGCTATGGGCGGCAATTCGATCTGCGAAGGTCCAGATGGTGTTGGCCCGGTCGTGGGCGCTCAGTTGACGCCAAGAGCGAGAGTCGAAGCAGTCACGCGCCGCCTGGACTGCCAGGTTGATGTCTTCAGAAGTACCCGCCGCCACCTCGCCGATTCGTTCTCCATTGGCCGGATCGACGACCTCGATCGCTTCGGCGCCGGTGGAGGCCACGAATTCGCCGCCAATGTAGTGCCGACGGCTTCGATCGGCTTGTGCGTGATTTGACATTGCAACCTCCTATCTAACGTAGTTAACTACATGCACTTATTAAACCATAGTGATATAGCGAAGGGCTGGCAAGCCATATCGCGTGTCGAGAACAGGAGGTGGTCGATGGACGAGGTTCTGCAGGTTTCGCGAGTGGGGGAGCACGTGCTGCTGGTGAAGATCAACCGGCCGGAAAAGCGCAACGCCATCAATGGCGCTATCGCCCAGGGAATTGGGCAGGCCGTCAAGACGGCGGAGGAGGACCCGCAGATCCGTGCGGTGGTGTTGTCTTCGACGGGGGACCAATGCTTCTGTGCGGGCGCGGACCTAGCAGAAGTAGCGGCGGGCAACCATGCAGCCTTGTTGACCGAGGAGGGCGGGTTCGCCGGTATCATCGAGGCGCGTCGCACCAAGCCCTGGATCGTCGCAGTCGATGCTCCGGCCTTTGGCGGTGGTTTGGAAATCTGCCTTGCCTGCGACCTGCTGGTCGCCAGTGAGCGCGCCAGCTTCGGTCTGCCCGAGGTCAAACGCGGCATCTATGCCGGTGCTGGTGGGGTATTCCGTCTGCCCCGCCGCATACCGCCGGCAATAGCTTATGAAATGCTCGTGATCGGTGACTCGATTTCCTCGAAGCGTGCCTACGAACTGGGGTTGGTGAACCGCCTGGCGGCTGCAGGCGAAGCCGAGGTCGAAGCTCTGAGGATGGCCGCGCAGATTGCTGAGGGAGCACCTATCGCCGTTCAGCAGAGCCTGAGGGTGGCCAAGCTCGCGGGTGAACCGGATGAAACGGAGCTATTCGCGGCGATGCGCGAAGCCGGCAGGATCGTACGTGAAAGCGCCGATGCCAAGGAGGGTACGCGCGCCTTCCTCGAGCGTCGGAAACCGGTCTGGACTGGCCGCTGAACCAGAGCCTGGGAGCAGCAAGGCGCCGCTCCCAGGCTGACCATCAGCGTGGAAGACCGAGGCCGCGCTGGGCAATCAGCGTACGCTGAATCTCCGCGGTGCCGCCGCCGATGACCGCCATGATGGAGGCGCGCACATGCTGTTCGATGGCGCCGGCGATGGGAGCCACCGAGCTTTCCTCCGAAAGGGTCGCGCTGATACCGAACAGTTCCAGGGCGGTTTCCCCCAGGCGTTCGGCGAAGTCTCCAGTGAACAACTTGCTGATGGCGCCTTCCAGCAGAGCCGGAACCCCTTTCTGCAACAGCTGAACGGAACGCATTGCTAGTAACCGTGCGGCTTGCAGGTCAGCGGCCAATGCACCCAGGCGATCCAGGACAATGGGGTCGCCACTTCGATCCCGCAACGCGCCGGAGATGCTTTCCAGAAGGCCTTTTAGGCGTGCGACGCTGCCGCCCATGAGCACACGCTCCGACGACAGGGCCGACGTGAGCACTTCCCAGCCACCATTGAGTTCACCCACCAGGTTGCTCGCCGGCACCCGGACTTCATCATAGAACACCGTCGAGAACGTCCGACCGTAGAGGGCCATGCCGGGATTGATATCAACCCCCGGAGCGTCGCTCGGCACGATGAACAGGCTGATACCCGCATGCTTGGGTTTTGCGTCGGGATCGGTGCGGGCGGCGAGAAACACATGGGTGGCCGTTTCAGCCAGGGTCGTCCAGAGCTTCTGGCCAGTGATCACGTACTCGTCTCCATCCCTAACCGCACGTGTACGCAATGAGGCGAGGTCAGATCCTGCTTGCGGCTCGCTGTATCCGAGGCAGAAACGCGCCTCGCCGCTGGCGATCAGCGGAAGGAATTGGTCCTGGAGGTACTGGGAACCGAATTTGATCAAGGCCGGAGCAATCAGCCAACTGCCTGCCTGGGATAGAGCTACCGGCGCTCCAGAACCATGTATCTCCTCGACGAATGCCAGTTGTTCCAGCGGCGAAAGCCCCAGTCCGCCGTGGGACTTAGGCCAGTTCACAGTGAGCCAACCTTGCTTGCCCAATTCTTGGATGAAGGCGGGATCCGAATCGCGCTCGGCAAACGGGCGCCGATGAGCAGCCTCACGTGCTTCGGTATTCCAGTGTTGCCCCAGCCACGCGCGAACGTCTCCGCGCAAGCGTTCAGTGTCGGGGTTGCTTTGCAGCGGCGGCAGATGCCTGTCATCCAGCAGATGCTTTCCAAGGCGTAGGCGGGCTGCCGGGGCGCCCCCGAGGCGAAGCATATCGGCGTGGATACGGCGGAAGTGCCGCGGTAGTTCATGCTCCTCTGCATAACCGATGGCGCCAAACGCGTGATGCAGCTCCAATGCAACTTTACGAAGTCCGGGGCTGGCCAGGGCGAGGAGGGCGGCTGTCTCGAAGGTTCCTTCGCCTGCCTCGAGAGCGCTTGCACTGTTCTCCGTCATTAGCTCGCAGACATCCAGGGTTACCGCACAGTCTGCCAGTTTGTGCTGGATTGCCTGAAAGCGCCCGATGGGCTGACCGAACTGTTCACGTAGCTTCGCGTAGTCAACGGCCAGCTCCAGGCCCCGGCGAGCGGCACCACTGGCGCGCGCGCAGAGCATCAGGCGGGCGAGCATTACCGCCGACTCAGCGGAGGCGGGGCTAAGTGGAATGGTGCGACAGGTAACACCATTCAGTGTCACACGAACCAGCGCAGGCACTGAGAAGCCTGGCGTGGTTTCCGCACTAAGGCCGGTGGCCTGCTTGTCGATCAGTGCCGCCTGTTGCCCATCGTCAGTCAATGCCAACAGGTGAGTGGCCGTGGACCAATCTTCGATCCCGGAAAGCGAGCCGCTGGCGGCTCCAGCCGCTATGCGCAGGGACCCTGCCTGGCTGTCCCCGTCGAACGCGCCAAAGGCGACGGCTACGCGCATGGCGCCCGACGCGACGGCATCCGCGTCGTCGCCGCTCAGTACCATCCCGGCTATCGCCGCTCCCAGCAACGGAACGGGAGCGGCGGCCCTACCGCATTCATTCGCCGTCATGGCGAGCTCATGGGGAGAGAGCATTGCGGCAATGCCGTTCTCGCAGAGCTCGTTCCAGAGATTGATCAGATGGTCCGGCGATTCGCTCTTTGTCACTGCGTCCGCCGTGGGCCAGATACGGCCAAGGATCGTTCTCAGGGCCTGGCGAAGCTCTTGGCGCTCTTCGAAAGTCGTCTGCGTCATGGTTTGGCTCTTGTTGTTCTCGAGAGGTGATAGGGCCGCGCTCTGCGTGCAGGTGCGGTTGTACAGGCATAAAGTAAACCTAGATTACTTAGTATGCTATCTTTTGTGGCCGGTACCATCAATTCCGCGGAGACGCAATGGAGCCGGTTGACTGAGCGTGTTCAATGAGGAGATGGCATGAGTAGCGAACAAGTGTTGGTTCCACCGCTGCCGAAGGTGTTGCCCATCGAGTCGATGGAGGCGGTGGTGGGCGAGGAGTTCATCGATCTGAACGGTCACATGGGCGCGGCAAATTACTACCTGGTCTTTCAACAGGCATTGCCTGCGCTGTTCCGTCCATTGGGCTTCGGTGCGCCGTATCGGCAGCGGGGTTTAACCATCTTCCAGCGGGAGGCGCACATCTCGTATGAGCGCGAGCTGCGCCTGGGTGATCCCATCTCGATCAGAAGCTGGCTGGTCGGCTACGACGAACGCGGCCTCCACCACTACCACGAAATGCGCAAGGGGGAGGGCGGGCCCCTGGTCGCAACCATCGAGTACCTCACCGTGAACGTCGATCTGGCGACTCGGCGCTCGGCACCCTTTCCCCATGATGTGAGAGCACGTCTCGAGACCCTGGTCGAGGCGTTCAGAGCGATCGAGCGACCGGGACAAATGGGACGCAGCATTGCGCTTCGACTCCGGAAGATGTCATCCCCGGCGACTTCCTGAACACTCAGGTGCGGAGGCGCTCGGCCTCGCGCACCAGCGTGTCCCTAAGCACTGCGAACTTCCAGTCAACGTGATCGCTGTCCTGGGACGGTGCCGCAGCAGAGCTCCGGTATGGTCAACAACGTGTCTCAGCTCTGGCTGAGCTGGAAAGTGGAAGCGCTCTGAACGAAGGACTCTGCCCGGCGAAGCCGGGCAGAGCAGGAGACGTCAATGTGAGTGATGGCGTCGTCGCAAAAAAATGCCTCCTCTCCCGACGGGAGAGGAGGCACGCATTCAGCGGACGCTTACTGGGGGTTCCAGGACAGCCACAGTTCCGAGAGAACCAGCACCATGCTCGAGTTCTGTTGTGGCACGGTGCCGGGCTTGACCCAGAACTCGGGCATGCGCTTGAACCACTCTTCCAGCCAGACGAGCATTTCCTTCTTGGCGAGGATCGATCCCGGGCAGCGATGCGGACCATTGCCGAACGTGGCGTGGGGGATCGGTGCCGGCCGGTCGAAGTCGATCTTCATCGGGTTGGGTACAGTCGCATCGTCCAGGCCGTAGAGATAGCTGAACTGCTGGATCTGGTCACCTTCCTTGAGTTGCACGCCAAGGAAGTCCATGTCTCGGGTCACCAGCCGAGCGGTCAGCGAGACGCCGTGGCGGCGGATCAGCTCTTCGGCGGCGTTCGGGATGATCGACGGATCCTCGCGCAGGCGGCGCTGGAGCTCGGGGTCCTGTGCCAGCGACAGGCAGCAGAAGCCCATTAGATTCTTCACCGTGTCCAGTCCGCCGGACAGCAGCAGTGTGAGCATGCCAACGGCCACGTCGTGGGGGATCTGTTCGCCGTCCACCTTCGAGTTGAGGATCTTGGTGATCAGGTCGTCGCGCGGGTTCTTCTCGCGCTCGGAGACGGCATCTTCGATATAGGCCTTCAGCGCCATGCGCGCATGGTGGATCTTGGTGGGGTCCGGCGACCGTGCGATCTCGCTGGCGGGCGGCAGGAGGCGTTCACGGTCTTCGAGCGGAAGATCCATCATGGTCAGGAACACCACGATCGGCAGAACCGAAGTGAATTCCGAGACGAACTCACATTCGCCCTTGTCCTTGAAGCCCTCGATGAGATCGACGGCGAATTTGCGCACCATGTCCTCGGCCGCCTGTACCACCTTCGGTGAGAAGGCTGGCGAGATCAGGATGCGCCACTTGGCGTGCTCGGGCGGGTCCTTTTCCATCGGCGGCGCCGGGAACGGACGGGGGTTGTTCGGCACCAGGGCCGCGCGCATCGAGAAGCCGACGGCGTCATTTTGCACCGTCAGGATGTCCTCGCCGCGGGTGACCATCCAGTAGCCGCCATGCCGGGGTGTCCAGAAGATGCGTGGTTTCTCCTCCTGGATCTTCTTCCAGGCGGCATGGGGACTGTCCTTCGCACCCGGCAGGTTGAAGATGTCCACGTCGTAGACCAGCTCCGGCGGTACGTGCGCTGGTGGGTCTGTCAGCTCCGGGTAGGTTCGGTAGAGCTGTTTCTCTGGGGCTGCTGAAGTCATCTGGATACCTCGGTTGGTAATTGTTGTAGTAGGGGGCTATCCCGTTGCGGTGATGGTTCTGGTGGGGGCGCAATCGCACGCGCCGCAATAAGGTCTGCGGCAGCCCAGACGGGCTGCCGCATCGGGCGGTTCAGATCGCGCCGTTGGCTGACAGCGTCTCGATCTGCTCTTCGCTGTAACCGAGCACCTGGCCAAGTACTTGCCGCGTGTGCTGGCCGATGGTCGGTGGCGCCACGAAGGTGTCGACCGGCGTCTTCGACAGCCGCATCGGGCTCTTCACCAGCGGCACCTTGCCCACAGTGGGGTGGGGCACCTCGAAGAACAGCTCGCGGTGCTGTACCTGCGGGTCCTCGACCACTTCGTTGGCGCGGTAGATCGGTGCGACCACCACGCCCCTGGCGACCAGGTCGTCGAACAGTTCCCGGGTACCGCGCTGCTTGATCTTCTCTTCGAGGATCGACACCAGCAGGTCCTGGTTGATGACCCGGTCCTTGCGCACGGCAAAGCGCGGATCTTCCTTCAGCTCTTCCAGGCCAAGAGCGTCGCACAGCTTGCGGTAGTGCACTTCGGCGCCGGCCTGGATGTTCAGGTAACCGTCGGCGCACTCGAACACCTGTGCCGGGCACGAGCCAGGCGACTTGGTGCCGAGGCGCTCGGGAATCTTGCCCTCCAGGGTCCACTCGATGGTGCGCGGCGCCATGGCCGCGATGCCGACGTCGAGTAGCGCCAGGTCGATGTACTGGCCGCCACCGCCGGCATCGCGGTGGCGCAGCGCGGCGAGAATGGCGACGGTGGCATAGAGTCCGGTCATTTCATCGATGATGAATACCCCGACCCGCTGGGGGCCACCGTCGGGCTCGCCGGTGACCGCCATCATGCCGCTCATGCCCTGGAACGCCGCGTCGTAGCCGGGACGCTTGGCGTAAGGGCCGCTTTGGCCGAAACCGGTGATCGAGCAGTAGATCAGGTCGGGATTGACCTTCACCAGGCTGTCATAGTCCAGGCCGTAGCGCGCCAGGTCTCCGACCTTGTAGTTCTCGATCAGGACGTCGGACTCGGCCGCCAGCCTGCGGATGATCTCCTGGCCTTCCGGCGTGGTGATATCCACGGTGACGGATCGCTTGTTGCGGTTGGAACACAGGTAGTGACCGGACTCGGGGGTCTGCTGGCCGTTCTCATCCACGGCATAGGAGGGGCCGTAGCTGCGCATGTCGTCGCCGACGCCGGGACGCTCCACCTTGATCACGTCGGCGCCCAAGTCGCCCAGGGTCTGGCCGCACCAGGGGGCGGAGACGATCCGCCCCATTTCCAGTACGCGCAGGCCTGCGAGTGATTTGGACATCATCAACTCCTAGCTAATCAGTACTGAGATGCCGGGATGTGAATCACCAGGCCGTCCATGTCTTCGGAAACCACTACTTGGCAGGACAGCCGGCTATTGGGCCGGGCATCGACGGCGCACTCGACCATGACCAGCTCCTCATCGGACGGAGAGGGAAGGCGATCGGTCCATTCATCATCGACATAGCAGTGGCAGGTGGCGCAGCTCAGGCAGCCACCACATTCTGCGGTCAGGCCTTCGACGCCGTTGGCCAGTGCGGCTTTCATCAGCGAGTCGCCATTCTTTGCATCGACTTCGATGGTCTTGCCGGTGTGTTCAATGAAGGTAATTCGGGCCATTGCTGCCTGCTCCTCGCTTTCTTGTTGGGTCTCGGCGCCCCGCATGTTCGCGCCGAGGTTCTTCACGGTCTGACCTCACGGAGTTGTCGCCCATGAGGCTTGCGTGGTTAATAGTCAACTTATATACCTAAGTTTGTCAACTCGCAGCTTAGAGGGCTCCGGGCGTCTTCAATCGGCTACTTACGCTCTGTTCATGGACAGGCTAGGCAGGCAGGATGCTCGCACCTATACTAACTAGGTTAACTTATTTATCTACATGTCGGAGGTGCCATGAATTTCTACCCTGGCGAAGAGGAGAACCTGTACCGCGATCGCATGCGGGAGCTGGCCGACAGCTACGGCTGGACTGAGATGAAGGCACTGCGCGAGGAGATCGAGGGCCTGCACATCGAGCGTTACTCGATGACATTTCAGCGTCAGCTGGCCGAGCGTGGATTGATTGGTCTCACCTGGCCGAAGCCTTATGGGCAGGAGGCTCGAGTCGATCAACAGTTCCTCATGGCGGAAGAGTTGGAATGCCAGGGGTTCCCCGGCTATGGCCTGACGACCAATCAGCGGGGCGGCGGCATGCTGCTGCGTAGTGGTTCGGCGGAACAGATAGCCGAGCATCTGCCCCATGTGGTCGACGGCAGCTGGACGTATTGCCAGGGCCTCTCCGAGCCCGGCGCGGGAAGTGACCTGTTGTCGCTGAAAACCCGTGCCGTGCGCGACGGCGACCACTACGTGGTGAACGGCGCCAAGCTGTGGACCTCGTCCGCCCATGTATCCACCTGGTGCAGCCTGCTGGTCCGCACTGATCCCGAGCAGACCCGGCACCGTGGCCTGTCTCTCCTGCTAGTCGACCTCAAGTCGCCCGGGGTGACCATCCAGCCGGTCTGGGTGATGGGCGGCTGGCGGGTGAATGCGGTGTTCTACGACGACGTTCGAGTGCCCGCCACCAATCTGGTTGGCGACGAGAACCAGGGGTGGCGTGTGATCACCGGCAACCTGGATGAAGAGCGTGCCATGAGTTTCGGTGGTACCGAAACCCGCCTGCTGTGCGCCCGACTCATCCATCGACTGTCGGAGAAAGCGGACGAGCTGAGTGAAAATGATCTCACTACGCTTGGCCGATTCATCATGGACCTGGAAGCCGATCGGCTTCTCTATCTGCGCGTCGGCCTCTCGGCCGCCCGAGGTGAGGACACTTCTGGTACCGGTCCGATGAGCAAGGTACACGGATCCGAACTTGCCCAGCGCTTCATCGAGTGGGCCAGCGAGCTGCTCGGTCACCAGGCGCTCTATCCGGAAGGGGAGGACGTGCTTGCCGCGGATCTTGAACTGCAACTGCGCGTGGCAACCGTGCTGACCGTCATCGGCGGTACCAGTGAGGTACAGCGCAACATCATCGCCAACCGCCAACTCGATCTGCCGAGGAGTAACTGAGCATGCTGGATGAACGTTGGAGCAAAGAGGTCGAGGAGATCGGCGATACCCTGCGCAAGGTGCTAGCCAAACAGTGCAGTTCCGAGCAGATTCGTCAGGCGGAGGCTACTGGTACCGGGCTCTCGCCGGGCCTGGCCGAGGAGCTGTCCGCCTTTGGGCTAGACGACCTGCAGGCCGAACCCGAGCTCTTTGCCCGAATCGCGTATGAACTGGGTCGGGCGCTGGCACCGACCGACTATGTCGAGACCATCCCCGTGCTCGCGGTTACCGGAATTGCCGGTGTATCGGTCGGGTTCGATGGGCCGGTTCCGGCGTCCATCGGTCGAGTAGCAGTCAAGCGCCCGGATGGCGTCTATATCGAGACGCTCGTCGGGCAGCCCAGGCGCACCACCGCGGGCGACATCCTGGTTGAGCATCAAGCCGGAAGATCTCCGGGCGAGAAGCTGGGCAATAGCCAGTTGGCGGACCGAATCAGTCGCTATGCGTCGCTCATCGATGCCGCCCGGATGACTGGCGCGGGACAGGCCCTGCTGCAGTACGGGTTGGGGTACGCCCGTGAACGCGAACAGTTCGGCAAGATCATCGGCAGTTACCAGGGGGTGGCGAATCGTCTGGCCAACGCCGCGGTATTGCTGGACTCCGCCGAGCTGCTGGTACGCAAGGCGGCCTTCACCTCGGGCGCCGACGTCGGAGGCGACGGTGCGCCGTCGGCGGAGTTCGCCATCATGGCGCGGGCCAAGGCGGTAGACGCCGCTCGACTGGTGGCCACCACCGTCCACCAGGTCTTCGGTGGCAACGGCTTCGCCATGGAGTACGACGTACAGCTCTACAGTCGTCGCCTGCGTAGTTGGGCCAATCGTGGCCAGCGTTCCGGCAAGGAGCTGGCGGACCTGGCGCGTGCGATGCTCAATCCGACCCGTCGCGATGCGGTCCGCCTGCTCTGGCAGCACGACGTCGGGCTTCCGCTGCCGCGCTGGGCGCGTGAAGCGGATGCGCTCTGACCTGTGATGACCCGCCATGCCTAGCCACGCATCCTTGTCGAATGAGAGGGCCGACCTTGCCGTCGACTCTCATTCCATGGAGCCTCAGCCAATCCTGGCCCCAATCGCGCTGCGAAGGGTGAGTGGCGTTTTTGTCACGCGTGGCCGCTACCATCGGCTCCGCGTGGCCTGCCACTTTCTTGTGGCATGGTTGATGATGATCGTCATCTCGCTTGGCGGGGAACGGGGTCTGGCGGCGAGAGACGGCCATTTCCAGTCATCCCCGCAGCGCGCCGCATGCTGTCCTCCCGCATTGCTGTTCGCCCAAAGGGCCACGGCTTGCAGCCCGGCTAAAGCAATCGGGGGCATGGATCGCCGAGACCATCGATGAAGATCCACCAGCTGCGTGCTCTTCTGGCCATCCATGAATGCGGAAGCATCCAGGAGGCCTCGCGTCATCTGCACACGTCCCAGCCGTCTTTGTCCCGCAACATCAAGGAGCTCGAGTCAGAACTGGGCGTTCAGCTTCTGGTCCGGTCCAACCGCGGAATCACCCTCACTCCCTACGGGCAGCACCTTGTGGGGCGCGCGCGCCGCATCGTGGAGGAGGTGCGCCGGGCGAAGGATGAGATCGAGAACTTGAAAGGCAGCATGGAAGGGCAATTGCGCATCGGCGTGTCCCCCGTGACACCCAGTTCGCGACTAGTCGCTGTGCTCGGACGCTACCAGCGGCAGCATCCTGGGGTAACCCTGCAGATAGAGGAGCTGCGTCCACGGCTGCTCCTGGCTGGCCTGCGAGAAGGGCATCTGGACCTGGCATTGACCTCGCATGACTGCTCGAACCTGGAAGGCTTTCATTGCCAGCAGCTTTACCAGCAGGCTGCAGCTTTGGCCGTGCGCAAAGGACATCCGCGTCGAGAGCTCGGCAAACTGTCGCAACTACGTGAGCTGGATTGGATTCTCCCCGATCGCTTCGAGGACTCGCCCGCTGAAAGGATGTTCAGTGACGCCGGACTGGCTCCGCCGGCCAAGGTGATGGTTTGCTCTTCGCTGGTGATGTACCTGGAGCTTGCAGCCCAGACTGATGCCGTGAGTCTGTGGTCTCGACGCCACCTCTGCGTTGGCAGCCTCAGCGAGAAGCTGGAGGCGCTACAAATTGCCGAACCAGTTCCGCCATTCACCTGCACACTGATCAGCCGTGATCCGGAGGTTCTCACGCCGGAGGCCGGGGCCCTGGTGGAAGACATCATCTACAAGTTCTACGGGCGTCGATCGGCGTCGGCGGACTTCCCCCTCCTGCACATCGATGACTAGGTTTCGCGATAGCAAAGTCGTATAGGCATGCGAATAGCGGATTTCCGTGCGCCTGGCGACCTTTGGCATCCTCGACGGCATCGTAAATCGTCGCCATTG
Source organism: Pseudomonas sp. OTU5201 (assembly GCF_038440135.1). Taxonomy (NCBI): domain Bacteria; kingdom Pseudomonadati; phylum Pseudomonadota; class Gammaproteobacteria; order Pseudomonadales; family Pseudomonadaceae; genus Pseudomonas; species Pseudomonas sp. OTU5201. The sequence continues at coordinate 104,312 of NZ_JASATC010000013.1, forward strand.
GGGGGCTGAAGATGGATCCGCAACAACCCGACCTGATACCCGAGATCGTCTCTTCGAAGCACGAGTTCGCGCGGATTCGCCAGCACATCCATCAACACCCTGAACTGGGTTTCGAGGAGTGCGCCACCAGCGAGTTGGTCGCCGACTATCTTCGGGATTGGGGTTACGACGTACACGTCGGTGTAGGTGGAACCGGCGTGGTTGGCGTGCTCAGGATCGGCAGCGGGGCGCGCTCCATAGGTTTAAGGGCCGATCTGGACGCGCTTCCCATCGAAGAGGACGGGAACCGCTCCTATCGAAGCAAGCAGCCTGGGAAGATGCATGCCTGTGGGCACGACGGACACACGGCCATGCTGCTTTGCGCGGCCCGATACCTGGCTGAGTCGCGGACATTCAACGGCACTCTCAACCTCATTTTTCAGCCGGCAGAGGAAACGCTGGGTGGCGCATTGAGGATGATGAGCGACGGCCTTTTCGACCGGTTTCCCTGTGATGCCGTGTACGCACTCCACAATGCTCCTGGCCTGCCGATCGGTCACTTCGTGGTTCAGAACGGACGCATGGGGGCCTCTTCGGACGAGATTTCCATTCGCTTGAACGGGGAGGGGGGCCACGGTGCCATGCCCCATCTGACCAAGGATCCCGTGGTGGCCGCTGCGGAGCTGGTCCTGGCATTGCAAACCATCATTTCACGCAACGTTCCGGCCAGTGAAACGGCGGTTATCACGATAGGTACGCTGCGAGCGGGTGAAGCTGCGAACGTCATACCGGCGCATGCCATGTTGAAGCTTAGTGTGCGGTCCACCACCCCGGAAATACGCGCGCTGCTGAAGCGACGAATCGAGGAAGTCGTGCATGGCGTGGCACAGATCCATGGCATGCAGGTCGAGTACGAGCATGTGCCGCTCGTACCGACCCTTTTCAACAGCGAGGCGGAAACCTTGCTGGCCCGGCAGGTGATCCAGGGGCTGGTCGGCACCGGCAATATCCTCACGGCTGTTAGCAAGGGTGGTTTGGGGAGCGAGGACTTCGCCTGGATGCAGGAGCGCAAACCTGGTTGTTACGTGGCCATTGGCAACGGCACGGGAGGGCAGGGTGGCTGCTCCGTACATAACCCGGGCTACGACTTCAACGATGAGGCGATTCCCTTTGGCGCGAGCTATTGGGCTCGACTGGTGCAGACCTATCTCGTGTGAATTCGAACCCCTACAAAAAGTCCCAGCAACTCAGGTAGCTCCTATGTCCTTGCTCAAGAACAATCGCTTGATCGTCCTGGCATTGCTCATGACCGTCATGGTCATCAGTGCATTGGACAAGACCATTTTTGCGTTCGCCGGCGTGCAGATCATCGATGAACTTGAACTGTCACCGGAGCAATTCGGATTCGTCGGCAGCTCATTCTTTTTCCTCTATTCGATCTCCGGAGTGCTGGTCGGCTTTCTGGCGAATCGCATTGCAACACGATGGATACTGGTCGCCATGGCAATCGTCTGGATGGTGGCCCAGGCCCTCGTGACGTTCAGTGATGGGCTTGCGCTCCTGGTTGTCAGTCGTCTGCTCCTTGGCGCCGGAACCGGACCCGCAACGGCAGTGACGCTGCATGCATGTTTCAAGTGGTTCAGGCCGGAAGAGCGTGTACTGCCGTCGTCGTTGATCTACAGCTCGATGATGTTCGGGGTTTTGGTCGGCGCATTGAGCCTGCCCTTTGCGATAGAGCAATTGGGGTGGCGCATGGCCTATCTCTGCCTGGCTATCGCTGGCTTCATCTGGCTGGGTTTGTGGTTGATGCTTGGTGGGGAGGGGCGGTACGGCTCTGATTCGAATGGTCCCATAGCAGATGACAGCGTGCGTTTGCCGTACAAGGCACTGCTACTGAACCGCACGTTTGTCTGCGTGATATTGCTGGGATTTCTTTGTTACGTTCCCACCGCCCTGGGATTCAGTTGGACTGTCGTTTACTTGAAGAAAGGACTGAACCTTGAAAGTCAGCAGGCGGGGTACTTCATGCTGGGCATCACCGTGCTCACGATGATGGGTGGCTTGGCGGTTTCAACGCTATCCCAGCGAGCGATGAAGCGAGGAGGGAGCGCCTTTTGCACCATGATCCTGCCGCCGTTTGTCTGCAGTCTGCTCGGAGGGTTGATGTTCCTCGGAATCGGCTTTGCACATGGCGATACCCTCCTGATTCTCGCATTGCTGTTTGCCGGAACCGCGCTAGTCAACGTTCTCCCGAGCTTCAGCATGGCGATTACTGCCCACTTCGTACCATCCGGCCAACGCGGTTCAATGCTGGCCATAAACAATGCCTTCCAGACGTCTGCCGGCATGGTAGCTCCCTACCTGGTCGGAAGCCTGGTTGCGTGGAAGGGGAACGAAGTGGCTCAAGGCTTCGAGCTGGCGATTACTGGCTTTGGCGCGGCCACCATTCTGTGTGCCCTGATCGGTGGCTGCCTGGCAGACCCGGAGAGCACCCGGAAGCGGCTTTCGCTCGTTGCGGGGCAAGGGTCGGAAACGTCCACTTTGCACGCCAACGCTATCGCTTGAGCTGAGAGGCCTGTCCTGCTCGAGGAGGAGTGGGTCAGGCGTCGATGGCCACCCAGATGCCGAGCAACCAGTTGGCCGACAGGGCAGGGGAATCGCGACCTTCCACCTCGACCGTGACGTCGTAGGTCAGCAAATGAAAACCCGGAGAGCGTTCCGCCATAGCCGCGAAGGAAAACCTGCCGCGTACCCGGCTATCCACTGGCACGGTGCCGGTGAAGCGAATGCGATCGTACCCATAGTTGACGCCCATCTTCTTGTCTGCGATGGCGGGCATGGCCGTCCGCATCATCAGGGGCAGGAGCGACAAGACAAGTAAACCATGGGCGATGGTTCCGCCGAATCGCGTGTGGGAGGCCCGCGCCGGGTCGGTGTGGATGAACGCGTCGTCTCCGGTGACCCGGGCGAAGTCATCGAGCATGGTCTGGTCGACGGTGATCCAGTCGGACACACCCGCCAAATCACCCTGCAGCGTTCGCAGATCGTTGAATGTAATGGTTTTGCGCTCTGCGAGGTGGCGAGGATCGTGTGTCATGGGATGCTGTCCAGTCTCCGAGGATGTAAAGTATATACCTAGGTAACCAGGTTTCCATCCGGTAAAAGGTTCGCCTGCTGTGAGAGCGCATGACTTCGGGTATCCCCTGGAAAGCCGAGCTACTTGGTCTCACCACAGTTCGGACAGGCCTGGACGAACAACTAAGGCCACGAACCGGTCGTGGCGTAGTTATGGGCGAATCCGCTAGGTGCAGACCCCAATCAGTGCTGACCCTGAATTGCACTGGCCGCCCCCAGGGCTCCCAGAATGGCGTTGACCTCCATCACGTGTTCGGCCGTCTTGACCAGGCGATCGATATCACTGGGCGACGGTTGCAGGAAGAGCGACGGAGCCCACGAACCATCTGGGGCCTGCCGCGCTTCGAACCAATCGACCATGCGAATGAGGTGCGGAGTCCAATCTCGGCTGATGTCGACTGCGGACATCGCCGCGGCGCCCCAGCCGAACTTGCAGAGTTGAACCGACCCCAGATCGTCGAATTGCTCTGGCGTACCCGAAAGATTCCTCGTCAACAGATCAGAAGCCAGCTTCAACGGCTGTTTTAATCCGACGCGCTGCCCATAGGCCGACAGGAAGACCGCTGCCATGCCAGGCGTGTAGTAGGTTTGGCGGGGTTGATCAAAGTCGGTGATCGCCAGCCACTCCAGGTGCTTCGGCGGCTCTTCGAGCAAACGCTTTCCCTGGCGGAAGGTATAGAAACGATTGCCCGCGCTCGCCGGCTGCAACTCGAGCAGGTCCGTGATCCATCGATAAACGCCTTCAGCGATATCGTCCTGTCCTGTGATGACCGCCGCCTGACCAACCTGCGCAGTAGAGAGCAGATCATGGATGTCTGTGCTTCTGTCCTCTGGCGGGGCAATGGGAAGCCCACCAGTTGCGGGATCTTGAATTCGACGTAATGCCCCCATCGCGGCCGTCGCGGTGTCGAAGCGCTCGGTCAACCAGGCGCCGATCGCAAAATGGGCGAGGGGGTAGGCCAGAAATCGTCCTGTACCCTGCGCGGCGCCGGGAGCGAAGCCCCCATCCGCCGCGAGTTGCGTCCGCTCTGCCCAGGCAACGACCTGGGCTGCGACATGGGCCTCGCCAGAAACAGCGAGCGCCCAGGGTACGCGCGCCCACCCATTGCGTTCGCTGGCGCCGACAGGTTCGCCGGAGGAACTTATATGGTCGAGAATCCAGCGCACTCCACGATCCCGTGAGGCGCGAATACGGGAGACGCTGACGGACAGGTCTGCACCTCGCAGCAAGCCGGAACTGGTCATATTGCTCAACTCTCCGCCGGTGTTGGGGTGAAGGTTGCGGGCAGACTGGATATCCCGGCCGTGTTGGCGAAGGACGGGTAGACCGTCATCCGGCTCCGATCAATCTTGTAATCCGGCATCCGATTGATGACCGCGCGGACCATCTGGCGAATCTCCACACGAGCCAGCGGGGCGCCGAGGCAACGGTGTTCGCCGCCACCGAACGCGAAGTGATCCTTACCGTTCGGTCGATCGAGGCGGACTTCCGCGGGGCACTCGAAAACCTCGGGATCTCGGTTGGCGGCGGCCCACGACAGCAGGATTCGATCGCCTTGCTTGAGCTGCTGTCCATTGAGCTCGAAATCACGGGCGACCGTGCGGGCGGTGCCATGGTTCGGTGGGTTGAGGCGCAGGGTCTCCTCCACCAGGCGATCGAGTAGATCGTCACTCTCTAACAGTTGCGGGTAGATGTCACGGTGGTCTTCCAGCCACAGCAGCACGCTCAGGGTGGCTGACATCACGGTACCGAAGCCGCCAAAGATGGCAGCGGAGAGCATGCCGACCTGCACTTCCTCGGTCAGTGGTTCACCCATGGCTTTCTTGGTAGCGAGGGCACTGATGATGTCGTTCTGCGGACTTTCCTTTCGCTCCGCGAGCACTTGCCGCATCTTCGTCTGCACATTGCGGATTTCGTTGATCGGATAGTCGGGGTGATCGGTCGGCAGTAGCGATGCCTTGTGGGCCGCCAGCATGAATTCTTCCCAGCGCTCAGGATCGATACCAACCAGCTCCATGGTGGTCTTGGCCGCTACACGCATGGCGAAGTCACGGGCGAAATCCAGCTCGCCCAGATGAATCACGCGATCCAGTGCCTCCTCGACGTGGCGTTTGACGACCTCCGCCTGCTGCCGGACCGCAACGGGGGCGAAGTAGGGTGCCTCGATCATGCGGCGCGCATGGTGGATGGGCGGATCGCATTCCGAGAGCGACAGGGTATAGGGCAGCTCGGGAATCAGGATCCCCTTCGACCAGGGCTTTTCAGGGTCGTTGTGAGCGGAGGAGAACGAATCGGGATCACTGACAGCCTGGGCGACATACTCGTGCTTGCTCAGGATCCAGTAGCCGCCATGGGCTTCGGACCAGGCAACGGGGCAACGCGTGGCACGTTTCTCGGCTTCTTCAGCCCAATTGTCGCGATAGGCAGGGTCGTGGTGATCGAAATCGATTGTCATTTTGTCAGACATTACTGTTCTCCTTGTATCTGTGTCGGTGTTTCGTCGGCGATGTAGGTGCGCATGGACTTCCTATCCATGAACCTTTCTTCGTCCTCGGCAAGGACCTGGCCTTCCGGGGAGTGCGCGAACTTCAACGTCTCGGAGAGTCCCTGCTCATCGTCGAACCAGAACTCCGTAACGCAATCGAAAAGGGGGGCGTCTTGTCCCGGGAATGCTTTGAGATAGTTCCTGCAGTACTTGCGAAGACGTGGTAGGGAGGCGGCAGCCAGAGGGGCATGGGTGGACTCGTAGTAGCTGCGAAACTCGTCGAAGCTCAACGACTCTTTGCGTCGTACCAGGAGAATCAACTTGATCATTCTGATTGCTCGCTTTGTTGTACCAGGCGGTCAAGGATGGGGATGATGGTTTCGCAGAAGCGCACGGGGTCGTCCGATGGGGCGAAATGGCCGAGGCCGGAAAGCACGATGTGCTCGACACCAGGAATATGCCGTGCCACTGCGGCACCGCCGTTTTTGGGGTACAGCTGACTGCCGTCGAACTCGCCCGTGACGACCATCACCGGCGTTTTCGATGTGTCGATCAGGTGACCGTCTTCGCGCAGGTCATGCTGATTCATGAAGTAGTCGTTATCGCCCGCATAGACGCCGGGGAAGTTCGAGCGATACACCCAGTACACCTCCTGCGCGGAGGCTTCGGGCGCTTCGGGTGCCGTGGCCGCCAGAATCCGGGAGGCGAAGAAGTCCGTCGAAGTCGTGGGCTTGCGATGGATGTCGTTGTTGTACTGGCCTCTGGAGCGAATCTCGTACCACCCGTTCAAGGCAACGAAGGCGCGATAGTGATCGGCATGATGTGCGGCCAGGTCCAGGGCGAGTTGCCCACCTACGGAGCAGCCGAGGTAGATCGGCTTGTTCAGGCCAAGCGTTTTGACGATGGCCGTGCTCCAGTCGAGCAGTTCGACCTTGGTCGGCCGATAGGCCTCTTCCCACCAGCGGGACCCAATCGGCGGAAGAGACTTGCCGTGAGAGGGAAGATCCCAGGCAATCATCCGAAAGCGGCGTTGCAGCTCGGGATTCGCCAGCATGTGCCGATACTGGCGGCCGTCGGCGCCTGCAGTGTGCTGCAACACCAGGGTGACCGGGCCATCGCCGGCCTCTTCGTAATAGACGCGAGCCTTGGTGTCGCCGTTCTGGACGAAAACATACCGACCGACCGCGCAGTCCGTTTCCCAATAGGGTTCCGGTTCGCTCTCCTGGCGTGGGGTGTCGCCGGCAACCGCTTTGCGGAGGACAAGGAACAGCCGTTGCAAGGCTCCTTGATAAGGCGCGAGAAACCTCTCGAAGTCGCCCTCGATGACCGCGCCGTGCATCTGGCCAACCGAAAGACTTTCGTAGCCAACCTGGGGATTGGCGACCAGAGCTTGCTCCCAGAAACTATCTGGACCAGAGATGGTGATATCAGCGTTCTTTCCCGCAGCTGTGGCCAGGGAAAGTACGCCGTTTTCCGCTGAGAGTTCGAATGTGAACCCTCCCAATGCAAGGCGGATGAGCGCAGTCAGCCCACGGAGTTTGTACTGCAACTCGGCATCTGTTTGGGCGACTGAAAGAAAGCGATCTGTATTTATTTTCATATGTGCCTCAGCAGTCTGAAAGAACTAAATATTGTTATTGTTGGGGCTATTGGTTTTCTTCGATCGCCAGAAAGACTTTGGTTTGCTCCCTATCCACGAAATTAACCTCATCCTCGGCCAGAACTGCACCTTCCGATGATCGACCAAATGCGAGAGAGGCTTTCAAGGCATGCTCATCCGCAAACCACAGTTCGGTGATGCAATCGAAGGGCGGTTCGGGTTGACCTGGAAAGGAAGCCAAGTAGTTGCGCGTGTAGTTGGACATGTGCACTAGGACACTTCTGGCAAGAGGGGCATGCACACGCTCATAGTATTCCTGGAATTCGGCATGACTAAGGCCGGGTTTCCGTTTGATCAACATAACGATTTTTGGCATGTCAGATTCTTCTCGGCAGCGCTTTAGTCGTGGTCCGGCAGCTAGTTGTGGCCAAGAACAGGATGGGGCTTATAAGGCTCCTCCAGTTTTCTGATTTCTTCATCACTGAGAGTTACGTCCAGGGATTCCACCGCCTGATCCAATTGTTCAAGCTTCGTCGCACCGATAATGGGAGCGGTTATGGCGGGGCGTGACGCTACCCAAGCCAGGGCCACCTTCATTGGGGGAAGATCTTTCGCTGCTGCTACTTCGCTAAGTCGCTGCTGAACTTCGAAATCGTCTTCTCGGAAGTAAAGAGAGCGAGCGAAGGCATCACTCTTTGCACGCGCGGTACTACCACTGCCTTCCTTGTTACGGTTTCCCGCCAGGAAACCTCGGGCCAGGGGTGACCATGGAATTACGCCGATACCTTGGTCCAGGCAAAGCGGAAGCATTTCACGCTCTTCTTCTCGGTACACCAGGTTGTATTGAGGTTGCATGGAAACGAACTTGGAAAAGCCATTGCGCTCCTGAATACCCAGCGCTTTTGCGAATTGCCAAGTGTGCATCGAGGAGGCGCCAAGATAGAGAACCTTGCCGGCTCTGACCAGGTCATTGAGGGCTTCAGCCGTTTCCTCGAAGGGCGTCTCATAGTCCCAGCGGTGAAGTTGATACAAATCAATGTAATCAGTGCCCAGCCTTTTAAGGCTGGCATCAACTGCGTTCATGATGTGTTTGCGAGAAGCTCCGCGTTCGTTCTGGCCTGGACCGGTAGTGCCAAAGAACTTGGTGGCGATGACTACCTCTTCACGGCGTGAGAACTCCCTGATCGCCTTGCCGAGTACTCGTTCGCTGGCACCTTCGGAGTATGCGTTCGCGGTATCGAAAAAGTTAATCCCGTGCTCGATGGCTCTTTTGAAGAAGGGCAGGCTTTGCTCATCATCCAGTGTCCATTCCGAGTGAGTTTTTCCCTTTCCGTAGCTCATGCAACCCAAGCAGAGTTTAGAAACCTTGAGCCCAGTTTTTCCAAGTCGAACGTATTTCATTATTTGTTCACCCAATTAGCAAGTCTGGTGTCCACGGAATTCAAGGCGTTAATAACTTCGGCGCTTCTTTTATTCGAGAAATCACGAATCTTTGGATCGGTGATAATTAGGAACTCACCGTTAAGGACTCCAGTCAGGCAGAGGGCCGCTGTAATGCTGGGGTTCTGGCCTTGCGCCGTTGCGGCACTGGCCCGCTCGGCGTATTCCTGAGGCATAGCGGACTCACCACCGTATCTTTCTTGGCGGGTGCGTCGGGCGTCATAAAGTTTGGTATCAACCACGCCGGGGCAAAAAATAGATACTTTCACGCCTGTATCAGCGAGGTCTCGGCGCAATGTGTCGGCCAGGGCCAGACTGGCATGCTTGGTCATGGTGTAAGCGCTGCACGGGCCCGTCTTCGGCACGCCCAGTGAGTTCTCGGAACCCGTGATAACGAAGTGTGCAGTTTCGTTTTCTTCAGCTGCTTTGATTAATAGGGGGACGAAAACCTGGATAGTGGAAAAGACACCGCGGACATTTACGTCCAGCAACCAATCGAATTCAGCAGGAGCAGTGCTCAGGATCGACCCGGCGATGGCGACTCCAGCATTTGCGTATACATGGTTTATTTTTCCGAAGTCTCTGATGACTTTTTGCGCGAGGTTTTCGACTTGGGTGCGTTCGGTGACATCACACTGATATGCACGTGCTCTGTGCCCTAGGCTGGTGGCCAATTGGCTGGCCTCGGATAGGTTCACGTCGGCAATTGCTACCGACGCGCCCGCTTCCGCGAGCGCAATAGAAAGAGACTTTCCTATGCCACTTGCCCCGCCAGTTATAACGGCGACGGTGTTGTTGAGGTTGCTCATTTTTATCGACTCCCGTTCTTATTTATATGGGTGAAACGCCGTCAGGGTTAAAGAATTGGAATTCCTTGGGGAACGGAAATCCAGAATTCGCCGTCATGGCCATAGAAAATGCGCGCACCTTCCTCGCGCATTGACTGCAGCCTTTTTAAAGTGTCCAGGCTTTGTTGCTTGTCATAGACGTGGCCGGGAAGTCGCATCTCATCCAGGGAGAGTTTTAGATAGCAGCAGTCTGCAGTCAGAACGACGTCGCCTTTTGGCAACTTGATGCGAGCACACTGGTGGCCGGGTGTGTGCCCATAACTTGGGAAGATGATTACAGATCCATCATCGAAGAGGTCGTACTCACCATTTATCTGAAGTACAGGATGGCCAGTGTCGTAGTCTTTCCGGTTGTAAAGGTTACTGTCCTCGGCATTCCGGGCTGCGGACATTTCGAGGCGCTGGACAATGATCGTTGCATTGGGAATGGAGGCGTTGCCACCACAATGATCGGCATGAAAGTGCGAATTGATGATCCAGTTCACGCTGGCCGGATCAATCTCCATCGCGCGAAGCCGCGCGGCAATGTCCGCACTTTCGTCGAATTCATACCCCGTCTGGGCTGGCTCCAACTTGAACCCCTTTTCACGCAGGAAGCGCCTGCCCAGCCCTGTATCGAACAGGGCCAAGCCTTTGGGGTGGTCGATGAGATAGGCCGGCACAGGCGATTTCACGACCTCCTTCTCTCCTCCGTCGAGGAAGAAGCTCATCGGTGCCTGGAACCAACCACAGGTGAATGCGAACAGACGTAGCATCGCTACCCTCCTTTTTGAAGAGTAGTATATTAATGCTTTTCGTTGATTCACAACCCGATTGTTGACTGCTGGCTGCGTTTCATCGCCCTCAACCCGTGGGAGGGTCGAAGCGATCCGTGGAAAAAGCCTTTCTGTTCAGGTAGATAGATACGGTTGGCGCGGCTCTGTGCTGCGTAAGCGAATATTTCGGGGGGCTGAGAATGCCCCTTGCACGCTTTGCGCGCGCAAGGAGGTGAATTGTGAATAGGGGCGCGGGGGATTGCTCCCGACGCTACAGTTCGGACAGGATCTTTATGAACGTCCCGGCGAGCGGATTGCTTCCAAGGTGTTGGTGCGTACCGCCGGCGCTGACGGAGGGAAGGGCGTCCAAAGCGTTACGTACACAGGCCGCTTCTTCCGCTGTGAGTCCTGCGCGCCGCAGATAGCGTGTGCTCGCAAGAGTCATCTGAACGGGGTCAGGTCGAACGACTCGCAGCCCGCTGGCACCACCTCGGCCCATCTCCACCACGCCGAGGCGTTCGAGTGAGCGGATGGCCTCACGAATCACGGCGCGCCCTACGTCGAAGCGCTCCATGAGTTCAGCTTCCGAACCTAGATGCATACCTATTGGCCAGCCGGCTTCGAGAATCTGCTGACGCAATTTGCGCGCAATCTGCTCAGCTTTCTTGGGTGGACGTCCGGCAGGAAAGAGCTGGTCCGCCCGCTCCAATGCGCCTTCGCGGCTAGATAGGCCGCTCATCATGGCAGAGTGACAAAACACGTCCTCGAAGTGCTCGAGGAACTGGTCGTCCCATACCAGCGCCTGCTCCAAGTCACCTTCGATCAGCGCTTCAGCGGTCTTCCTGGTGGATCGCGCCATGGCCCCCATCAGCCCTTTGAAGGTTTCATCATCCAGGGCCGAGTACCACGACGCGTGTATCAGTGCCTGGCCGATGGAGTGAACGAACAGACTGAGTGCAGCATTCCCGGCAAGGTCGAGAAGCGAGCGGCGGATTTCAGCGGTAGCGGAAATCATCTCCGGGCTGAAATCATCGCCAATGGCCCGAGCCAATGTCTTCAGGCGTGCGCGGGTACTATCGTCCATGCGCTCTGCTGATTGCTTGATCATCACGCTTTCGAGTGCTTTGCGCGCCGCACGAATCTCGGATGGGGTGGGGCCGAGAAACTCCAGATAGTTGCTCAATCCGTTGCGCACCGCGTCGAACAGCGTAGAGGCGACGAAAAGTCCACCATTGCGGCCCCGCCGCGACTCAACCATTCCGATCTGCTCGAGCAGCACGATCGCTTCGCGAAAGCTCCAGCGACTAACGTCCGCCGCAGCCGCAAGCTCCGCCTCTCTTCCCAGGGCAAAACCTACAGGCCAGGCCTCGATAACGATGCGGTCCTCGATGATTCTGGCGATTCGCTCTGCCAGCTTCATCTTGCTCGATTGCTCGGCGTGGGTTCGACCCGTGTGTTCGAGGTAGCTGAGAAGGGGGCTGCTCGCCATGTGCGATCTCGTTCGATGCCGCTTACAAAGAGAGTGGGAGTGAGGTGCGGATTATGAGGGGGCGGGTCGAGTCGGTCGATCCCTGTCGTCAGCACATTTTTTCGAAGGGTATTACATTTAAATTCGAAGAGTATTATGTTTTAAGGGCTTCGCCCGCTGACACGACCGAAACCGACGAGAACAACCATGACAATCAATCCCTGCCTGCACCACGATGTGGATCTGCTCAGCTCTGCGACCTTTTCAGAGGGGCCGCCACACGCAATCTTCGACGCACTGAGAAATCAGGCTCCCGTTTATGGCCAGCCCAGTCCGATGGGTGGGACGGCCTGGTCACTGACGCGCTACGCCGACATACGTGCAGTTGGCACGGATGCGGAGCGGTTCACGTCCGCCGAAGGCATGCACTACCCAAACCTTCGTGATCACGCGAAGCACAAGCGCGACAACATCATGTTCAACGACCCACCCATCCACACACGGTTGCGCACCTTTGCTGCCAAGGCGTTTTCGGCCCCGGTGGTGGCCCAGTTCGAAGGCTGGATCCGTGAGCTGTGTGTGCAGATCGTGGACGACGTGCTCCAGCAGGACCGAGTCGACATCATTCCGGCCATTGCCTCGGAGCTGCCCGGCCAGGTCATCGCCAAGGTCATGGGAGTGCCCGACCATGAACGGCCGCTGATCATCAAGTGGGCGAATGACATCTTCGGCCGCCTGGACCCCTCGATTGGCATGGAGCGTTCGATTGCCGCGGTTAAGGAGTGTGAGGCGTACGCATTCGAATTGCGTGAACGAAAGCTGAAGGAACCCGGAACGGACATGGCGACGGAACTTGCCCATGCTTCCCGTGGAGGAATGGGCATAACCGATGGCGAGTACAAGGAAATGGTCAGTTCATTGATCATCGCTGGCTACGAGACAACGCACACATTGATTGCACAGTCCCTGGTGCTGATGGCTCGCGATCCCGAAGTTCGAAGGCAGGTAGAAGCGACGCTGCCCGGCCAAATGGGGCCCGTAGTCGAGGAGTTGCTCCGCTACACCTGCCCGGTCATGCACATGGGGCGAACAGCAAAAGTTGACCTCGAACTGCATGGCAAGCAAATCTCGAAAGGGGATTTTGTGCTCATGTGGTTTACCGCTGCGAACCGGGACCCGGCAGTCTACGAGAACCCGCACCTGTTTAATGCTGCCCGGCTGAGAGTCGGTAATGCCAGCTTTGGCGGCGGCGGTCCACACCTGTGCATGGGTGCTCACCTGGCACGCTTGGAAGGTCAGATTCTTCTGGAGGAGATGAACAAACGGAATCTTCGCTTGGAGCTGGATGGCGAGCCAGAGCGTTCCGTTGGGGTCTTCATCAATGCCCTACGGAAGGTGCCGATGCGAGTGATCAGGTGATGCCTCGCTGAGGCGGTAGTCTCTCAAGTTCCGTTTGCGCTCGGTGGCACTGCTTTGCGCGGCTACCGAGCATACTACGAGAGCGTATCAAGATCTGCCCGCTACCCAGCCCCACAAAAACCAGTCTGCGGCGAGGGCAAGGGATTTGCCGCTCTATCTCGGCTTTGACCTTAGCTGAGTAGGTGAAAGCCGGGCGAACATTTCGATTCACACTGCAGCATGCGCATTTCGTCGAGTGCAATGGATTGGTGTTCTGGGACATTCTGGCTACTGGTGATCATGGGAGGAGCACTGCGAGGGCAGGGCGGTGACTTTATAGGTCAGGAGACGCCAGGGAGCGGCTACGAAAAAAGGCGCGAATGCTGTGCTCGTAAGCTCCACGCTGACTCTCACTGTAGAGTTGCAGCAGCGACTCTGGCGACCGCGCCAAGCGTTGGATGGCAGCACTGATTCCTACGATCATCCGTCTGCCCCATTCATTTCGCGGACAATAAATACCGGCTGGAACGAGGTGCGGGTTTTCCACTATTGGCAAACTGACCAGCGCACGCGCTGGAGCAATTCCCTTGGTTAGCTCTGATGCCACGGCTGGGAACTCGATGGTGTAATCCAGGCGTTCATGAGCAATCATCGCGATCAGATTCACGCCGGGTGAAGATGTGTTGATGACTTTTATTCTGGCTTCCCGGATACCTGCTTGGATCAGATCAGCCAGCTCCGACGGATAGCCACGAGTGGAGGCGATACCTCCCTTGAGCGGGGTACTGATTAGCTTGGCCAGACTGACCTTCCCATCATTCAGAGTCTGGGGGGGCAGCAGGCCAGCACGACTTACCAGTTCCATTGGCGGGGCCGGTACATAAGCCGCGAAGAATCCAAATTTGCTGCGACCTGGATGTTCCAGAGTGAGTGTGGAGCAAACCTGGCGACCCGCTTCAAGGTCACGCTCCAAGCGCTTATGCGTGCTCTGCTCATGCACGTGATTGAACTCAGGCAGATTCTCTTCGAGCAGCCTCTGCGCTTCGTAGATGAAGCCCGCCCTTTGTTGCGTTCCGGCCCCCGGCAAGGTCATGACCAACCATGTCATGTCCTCGGCCTGGGCAAATGGAAGGCTTAAGGCGATTACGCAGGCGAGAAGATATCTGGGGGAATTCAGCATGCTTGGCACTGCGGGCCGCTCATTGAGTTGGAATGTGCCTCGCCCTCTCGCGTAAGCATAGCTCCTTCGGAAGGTAGAGCTTCGCCAACTCGAATAGGTGGCGGTTGCTGATGGAGTGACAACTGGCCATAAGAGGCTCGTAAGGCCGTCTAGCAGCTTTCACCCGACGAACAGCTTGTCCCAGCTTCTTTGGGAAAACTCCTGGCAGACGCGGGGGCCGGCGTCTACATGCGCCCAAAGTTCAACCACTACGCTGGCAGAAATCTCCGCCCCAGTCCGACGAGCGTGATGCAGGTCATTACAAAGTCGAATGGGGAAACGATCCAGATTCACGGTTCCGAAGCTGCCCGCAGGCTCGGCCTCAGCACTCAAAGGTCGCGGTAGGGATGGCAGTTACCTGCCACCCCCCGCACAGATCCGTACGTGCGGAACTACCGCATACGGCTCCTGCCTCGGGTATGTGACGCGAAGCGATCCTCAGGGTACGGGTGTGCATTCTTTGGGCTGGGTATGTAGTGATCTGAGAGCAGTCCGAAACGAGACCATTGCAGTCGATTTCGCTGGCTGCGTCGCCCGAGAGCCTGGCGCCAGTACCTATAGATAGCTTTCCTGAAGCCACTGAGACGCTTCAGGTTTTCTGGCACCGCGTGGTAATTGAAAGATGTCTTTGGCTAGCAGAGGGCAGGGGAGAGGCATGTAAATGCCGGCTTGGAAGATGATGGCTGGCTTTCTTCAGATGCGCCCCGTCGCCCCGGATAAGCTCAGGCGTCTGGGGCCAGCGCAAAGGATTATCCGCCCATGAGTCGGGCTCAAGGGCAAAAGCTCGTGCCCCGCTTTAGTCGCAGTCCTAGCTCACGGTTCCCCCTCATCAAACAGGTGGCGCACCTCATGCTCTCGGCGGAGTGTGGCCTTTGCGTAACCGAAACAGGCCTTGCACAGGCACAGACCTTCGCACTCGCCATCTCGCCACCGCGCCTGAAGCACACCATGCCCTGTTTCGGCCGTGACAGCACCACACACATCGCACAGTACCGTCTTCTTTAGCTGAATCGCGCCGCCATTGGCCAGTTCGCCCTCCAATTCCAGGACGTCGCCCACCTTCCATCCGGCAGCCTGGAGTAGATCGTCTGGCAGCTCAAGGATCAGGTCACCGCTGCCGTCAGCGGCGTCGCGGCAAATCAATTTCCAACTCATTGGCCATGCCTCCGAGGGATCAGGTTGGCTGTCGGTACTCACGCCTAACGGACGAAGCGCAATCGGCGGAGACCACGTTTTATCGCTGCCAGGTGCCTCACCAGTGCGGGTCGGCGTATTATCCCCAAGCCGCCCTAGTGAAGCCTCTCCCAGAGCCCATACTGGTGACGAACCTAGGTCTGTGCCAGCCTCCGTTGGGCGGCTGGTTTTACCGCTGCCTCGCCTTCAAGAGACCGGCGGCGCCTCCTGTGGGCCTCATGGGGTGAGGCCAGGTACCGGCAGCACCCCGAGGACTAATAAGATGAATGTAGCTCGCGAGTCATCCGCCGCCGCACTGGAAGCCTTGGCGCAGCGAGCGGCTGAACAAGCAGCCCAGGCTGGGGTTTCAGCAGAAGCATGCCCAGTGCCCGGCACCAGTATGACGCTCAACGAGCTGCTTCACGCCGCCCGGCGAGTACCGCTTCTTCGGAAGCGTCCGCTGGTGTGCCGTGCGCTGGGCATCTCTGAGCGAACTTTGCGGCGCTGGCTGCACGAGCCTTCGGCACACCTCAGACTTGCCCATGGGGAGCGGTTTCTCAGATTGATTGCCATAACCGCCCACGCGGAAGTTGTGTTTGGTTCCGGCGTCGCAGCAGAACGCTGGTTCACCGTTCCGGCTATGGGGCTAAACCGACAGGTACCGCTGGACCTGATCAAAGAGCCCGCTGACTACGAGCAACTGGCCGACTTTCTGACTCGACTCGAGTACGGTGTATACCAGTAAGGGACAGGCTCGCCTTGCACGTTAGTAGCGTCAGCGCGCGGTAACCAACGCAGGTGGCGGTTGAATCTCCGGCTCGGCACTTGGAACTTAAGCGCAGCGAACGGAGAGCGAGGGGAGGGGAGGGGAGGCAATCTTAGGAGGCGGCACGTCTGGACGTAGAGGATAGTTCCTGCCCTGTCGCCCCCGGCACTGGGATCTACTTCCATTACCTCTACACAGGCTCTGTATATGCTCCAGCTCGACCTCAAATCCTTACTCGACCAAGTAGTAGCTCAAGTATTCCTGGCCGGGACGCGGTTGACCGCCGAATGGGGTCGAGCTGAGGGGCCGCGCGGTTGCGGCGACAAGGCACCCGTGGACGTGGAGATCGAGCAACAGCTGCGCGAAGCGTTATTACAGTTGTTGCCTTGCGACTTCTGGGGCGAGGAAACCGGGCATGTCCTGACCGGACACTCAAGGTGCTGGGTGATCGATCCCAACGACGGCACCAGCGACTTCCTGAAGGGCCGAAAAGGCTCGGCCATCTCGGTCGGGCTCTTAAGAAACGCGCTGCCGGTACTGGGTGTCGTACACGCGCCGGTCACGCCAGATCGTGGCGCTGACTGCATCGCGTGGGCCGAGGGATTACCGCACCTGCTGCGCAATGGCCAACCAGTCGTAAATGACCTTAGTCAGCAGCGACTAGGTGACCTGGCCATGGTCATGGTGAGTGCGGCTGCCGAGGCTAAACCTCAAGTAAACGCTGAGCTCTGTGCGCCAGCTCAGTTTCATGCGATGCCAAGCATTGCCTACCGCCTGGCGCGTGTTGCGGCCGGTGACGCGGCTTGTGCAGTCTCGCTGTATCCGGTGTCCGCCCATGACGTGGTGGCCGGGCACGCTTTGCTGCGAGCCAGTGGCGGAGTCTTGCTTGACCAGGATGGCCAGCCAATTAGCTACCGGACCGAGCGCGAAATGGCCGTCGTGTCCCATCGAGGCTTCGGTGGTGCGCTGCAAGCCTGCCAAGACTTGCTGGGGCGTGACTGGAACCGGGTATTGGGATCACGCGTATGAAGTCGCTGCCTCGGAACCAAATAAGTGACAAGGAGAGTTTCCTGCTTGTCAGCTCATTACTTCCGAATTTGGCAGAAGAATTACTTCCGAGGACTGCATGGGGCAGCAACCGGCCAGAAGCGGACATTCACCAAGGTTCTATTTTGAGATTTGGTGGCGCCCACAAAGCCGGGGGGCAGTTCACTGGTTGCTGATTTGGGCTTTAGCATATTTTGAGGCAGTTCTTAGCCACCTGAAACAGGCTTGATGGATGGCACTCTGGTATCATTCAGCGATTTTTTTGGATCGCATACAGTACTGGGGAGTCTAGTGGTCGAGAATGGATGGGACAGATTCGAACATTGTTCATGACGCATCGGCGGCTGCGCTAGGGTTTTACTATCAGAGCCAGTATGCGCTACTGACCTTGGTACAGCTGAGAGCAGATGATGCTGCAGTGGCCATTGAGCGGCTTGATGACGTTGAAATCAAGGCCAATGGACAGTCCCTACTGTACCAGCTCAAGCACTCCATCCAGGAAAATCCGCCTCCAGTCACCCTCACATGTGTGGCGCTATGGAAAACCATCAAGGTATGGATCGACGCCATCCCGCTAGTATCGCTCGCTGATACGAGGTTCCACCTCGTCGCAGTGGGCCCAGTACCCGACGGCTCTCCGTTGATGGCACTGTGCGCCGAAGAAACTGATCGAGAGCCCTTACTCAAGGCAATGCTTGAGGAGGCGCAGAGGGTTGTCGCAGAGCGCGCGGACGACCGAGCAAACAAAGTCAGTCTTCGCCATGCTGCTCGTGCCAAAGGCTGTGAGGCCTTCCTCGCGCTTGACCCTGCCATCAGATCCAGTCTGCTCAAACGAATCTTCATAAAGCCTGATGAAATCACCGTCAGTGAGATTCCTGCTGCCTTATCCCGCCACCTGCATTTACTGCCCAAAGAGCACCGTCTACGTGCCGCTGAGAGCCTGCTCGCATGGTGGGATCTGCAAGTGGTCTACACGCTGTGTGGTAAACGCGAACGGGTCATTTACCGCAGTGAAGTGGAGCACACCCTCTCGTCGATCATCTCCCAGTTGGACGAGGATAAGCTGACCGCTGACTTCGATATGGTGAACCATCCGGACGACTATGAGGCTGACAGCATGCTGTACCGTCAGATCGCTTTGGTCGGCGGCAAGCCCTCGGACATCAGCAAAGCCGTTCGCGAGCAATGGAGGGCGGTAAACCAGCGAGCAAAATGGATCCTCGAAAAGCCTCAACTACGCTCGAAGATCGCCTCGTACGACGCCAAGCTCCAGGAGTCCTGGTTGGATATTCACACCCGGATGGTCGAAGATTGCGAAGCGCTGAGCCCCGAAGAGGTCGCATCCATGGGGCTGAATGTTTTGCGGTGGACTCACGATTTGGCGCCGAAAGAAGTCGAGCCGATCTCATCAAGCTGGAGCGGTCACTACTATGTACGAGGCACCTATCAGCTATTGGCCATCGATCTGAAGGTGGGGTGGCACGCCCAGTACCTGAAGCTTCTCAAGGAATAGGGAATGGCCATCACACACGATATTTATGCCGAAACCAACCCGGCATATTGCGCCGCATTACTGACCCATTTCGTTACAGGGTACTTGTCGTTTGGAACCAGCGCTCCTGACATCACGTTGTGCTACGCGGCTCTGCCGATAGCACTCTCGGGTGACCTGGCTTCGACCTTTGATAGTACCAACCGAAGCACAGGCCTGTTGGAGTGGCTGCATCGGAGCCCAGTCATTCAGATCCGGCTCGCGGACAGAATTAACGGCTCACTGGAGATTGTGACCGAAGCAATCCAATTCGCCTGCTTCAGCCAGTTGTTAGCGCTCAATCCAGAAGGCCGTGTAGTCCGGGGGACATCCTCGATGCCTAAGCAACTCACCGCGCAATTGAGTGAGGACACTCAGCAAATCTTCAAGAAAATTCACCGCTTGGGTTACTGGTTTGCCTCAGCGGGTACTACACGGACAGTATTCGACATGATGGGGTTGGAGCTATGAGCCGCTGGAATATTTCAAACATTTTTTTCATCGGCGAGGGAGGTCGAGTACGCGACCTCCCGCTGAAATTGGGAGAAGTGAATATCTTCACCGGTGCATCCGGTACGGGTAAATCCACACTGATCAAGGCTATCGATTACTGCCTTGGCTCCAGCAAATGCGAGCTGGCAGCGCACGTGAAACGACATAGTCTCGCGGTGGGTGTGAAATGGGTGCTTGGGGATGCGCAGATGATCACCGCGCGACTAGTCCCGCCTGTGGGGCAGGGCACCAGCACCAAAATGTACGTTAGCAACGGAAGGAATCTGCCAATCCCAAGCCATGTCGAGCAGCTTCAAGGTTTAACGACACTTGAGGCAGCAAAAGGCTTCATCGAGCGCGCCTTTGGAATTGCTGGTGTGCCCGATGCCTCCGATGACAAGACTGCCCGTAAATGGCGTCCAACGGTTCGTCACGCGACGGCTTACATGTTCGTCCCCAAGGACGTCATCTATAACGAAAATGCTCTGCTGCATGGGCTGGATCAGGCTGATGAGGCCCCGGCCATTATCGAAACGATGCCCTACTTCCTTCGTATTGTGAGCGAAGACTCGGTGCTCCAGGAGCGGCGCCTGCGTGACCTTCGCAAGCAGCTTGAGCGAGAGGAGCGACAGCAACGGGTTCGCCAGGCAGCCGGCAGCGACTACAAAAAACACGCCCTGCGTTTGCTGCATGATGCAAGCCGAAGTGGCCTGTGCGACACCCCTTCCCAGGAGTCCTCCGAGAAAGAACTGGAGGGCGTCCTCAAGCGCGTTCAGCGCTACGCCAGCAGAACCGGTTCGAACCCGAATGAGAGTGAACTCGGCAAGTTGTATGACACTCGTCGTAGTCTGCTGAGCACCCTTGAAAAAACGAAAAGACAATCACGTGCGACTAGTTCAGCCCTTCAGGACATGGTGGGGTTCGAGGGGACGGTACGACGCCAATATGAAAAGCTGAAAATTGCAGAGCATCTCAAGCCGGCAGCAGACACATGCCCGTTGTGTGACAGTCCGACTGAGCGTGGCGCCGCAATTTCCGAGGCTATCCGCCACTCCATGGACATCATTCGGTCAGAGAGTGTCGCGGTTGAGAACGTGAGGCCTCGACTGATCGAGCACCAAGACTCGTTGGACATGGAAGTTGATCGCCTGAACCGCCAACTGAGTGAGGTTGATGAGCGCATCAAGACCTGGATTCGGCAGAGTGAGGAGGCCAAGCAGTTGAATACCTTGGCCCAGTACCATGCGAACCTGCAGGGAAAGGTTTCACAATTTCTGGAGATGAATCCGACCACGCCGCAGCCTGGGTCAGACCTAGGTGTCCTGCGAGACCAAATCCAGAGTTTGGAAGGGCAAATCGACACCGAAGCCAAGGAAAAACTGCTGCGGTTTGCCGAGCGCAAAGTGTCCGAATACCTGTCGGAGGCGTTCGGCCAGTTGCCTACGGTTGCCCCCTGTATCGGGGCAGACCTTCAGTTTTCCTCCAGACCACCAGATGTCGCGATCATCGAGCAAGGCTCAAGGGCTGTGTTGCGGCTGCATGATGCCGGGTCAGACGAAAACTATCTGGCTATTCACGTTGCCCTGTCTTTCGCGCTACAGAAGTATCTGGGAGAGATCGACGCCCCGGTACCTGGCTTTCTCGCGTTTGACCAGATCAGTCGACCCTACTACCCGCAACGTGGAGAAGACGAGTCGACCATCGAGGAGAACGAAGAGGTCTCAGCCATGCGTCGGCACCTCGACTTCCTTTTCGAAGAGACGGCTGCTCAAAAGGGCCTACAGGTGTTGCTGATCGAGCACGCGTTCTTCGGCGACGACCCCAGGTACGTCAAGGCCACTCGTATGCGATGGAACAAGCAGTCTGAGGATGCTCTGATTCCTCGAAATTGGCCTAGGCGGCCAGACACTATTTGACAGGCCACAAATGGGCCCTTCATGCGGCGAGCACATTGGTAGCACATGCTGGGAATAGCCCCGTGCGGGTTTCCAGCATGGTGAATCGGCCCAGTTTTCGTAGACACCTTTGAACGTCTTCTACTGACCGGTAAGCGTTCTTCGCGAGCGGCAGCAACGGGTTGGATGCTTGCTGCCTGATGCCGTCTACTCTGGTGTTGAAGTGGAGCTTCCAGGCATAGGGAATCGAACCCTTGAGTACGATGCTTTGATGCGTCGCTATGTGTGCTGATGCTACTGTCTCCGCGGCTTCGGCGCCTCATTCCGTACCTTTCCGTGCCATTAATTTCGACACATTTTCAACACTTGTCGGATGGGGCATTCGGCCGGAAGCAGACGTAAACCTCGTTTCAGTCATGGGGCCACCTACAGTTCGGGCTATACTCGCCACACCTCGGCAGCCTGCAAAGCATCGAGATAGAGCAGTTCGTGGTGTACATTCATGTAAAAATTGAGCTTGACAAGCAGTCCTTCCTGGGTAGCATACAGCTCTGCGAAAATTTACGCCTTTTATCGCTCATTTTGCCTTTGCGCTATGGACCAATGGCACCTGCGTGATAAGCTCATGCTCGTATCGTTTCACTTCTAGGCTTAGGTCAAATGGGCAGCGTACAAATCCGGTCTTCGAATGACAGCATGTCGGCCATGCTGGGCTTCAAGAGCCGTTCGCGTGACGCTCAGGTTGGCGCCGTCCTGGCTGCCGATGCGGATAGTCTTGAGCTTGCTAGTCAGCACATCAAGGCTGCTCTGCGAGGCAATTCCGCTTTGATCGCCCGCCCACAACGCTTCGCTGCTCTGTGCAGCTAGAAGATACCCCCGACACCATCGACATCCCGTTCGAACGTTTAGAGCGCTCGGACCTCTTCGTCTTTCTGCGCGAGCAGATCCAGAAGGTCTTTAAGCCCTCTCTTGAAGCGGCAGTGAAGGACCACGACTTGGTCGTGATTGGAGGCCAGTCTCTAGCGCTGTGGGCCAGGCAATACCTCATTGACGAAATGACGGGCGAAGATATCGGTTTTCTGACTAGCGATGATCTCGACTTCACAGGCAACACTTCATCTGTGAAATATTGCGAAGAGCAGTTGGGGGTTAAGTTCAGAACTGCAAGTATTGACGAATGTACTCCTGAGTTAGCGATAGCCAACCTTTCGTGGAAGGACGACAGTATTTATGTCGATATCCTTAAAATGGATAGTGTTGGAGGTGTTTCTGCGCAGGAGATATCCAAATATTTGTCGGTTATCGATCTAGATGGTGTTCCAGTTGCAGTTATAGATCCGGTTACCTGTGTGAAGTCTAGGCTGCACAATCTTTTTGCTGGCTGGCAGAGATACAAGGAACGTGAAAGTGTTCGAGTTAAGATAGCTATCAGAGCGTCCGAGTGTTATATACGTGAAATTTTAGTCTATGAAGGTTTCAGGTTTGCAGCACCTTATATTCGCCGCATAAAGGATCTTGCGCTTTCAGAGAAAGGTAAGCGGATATATGTAGAATATGGTATTGATCTTCTACGTGCGATACCTCAGGATGCTGCGATCCTTCCTAAGGATTACATTGAGAAAGAACTACCTCGGATGCAAAGGGAAGTTGGCTCAGTCAGAAATAGAAAGCTGAAGCTGTACCTCCGACACCAAAGACCAGTGCATTACACTCTTACGTCCGGTCCGGTTATTGCGCAAATCGATCCACGATAAATGGGAATGCATTCTACTGCAGGAGTAGCACTCACTGCCGCCGGTACCAGCACCGGCGACGGGTTGGAATGTGTCTTGGATACGATTTTCTTGGCTAACGT